>JANYDM010000131.1 GCA_025363575.1 Betaproteobacteria bacterium
GAAGAGACGCTGGCGGCGTTCCGCAACCTGCGCGATCACGTGCTGCCGACGGTCAAAGTCACCAGTAAGTCGCGCGTGCTGAACCGCGAATGGATGGAGTTCCTCGAGCTCGAGAACCTGCTCGACATAGGCGAGGCGATGGCGGCGAGCTCGCTGCAGCGGCACGAAACCCGCGGCGCGCACTACCGCACCGATTTCCCGGCGACGGACCCGGACTGGACCGCCAACCTCATCGTGCGGCGGCATGCGGGCGAATTGCAGGTGGAGAAGAAAGCCGTCGTGACGCTGGAGAAGGCACCGCCCGCGCGCGAAAAAATTGCAGGAGCGATAGCGTAATGCCGACCGATCTGAAAATGCGCGCCGAGATCCGGCGCTTCGAGCCGGGCGTGGACGCGGAGCCGCGCTACGAGACTTTCGAAGTCGAAGGCCAGGACAACTGGCGCATCCTCGACGTCATCCGCTCAATCTATGATCGCCAGGCAGGCGATCTGGCTTATCAGTTCGCCTGCCGCGTCGGCCGCTGCGGCACCTGCGCAGTCAAGGTGAACGGAGTGCCCGTGCTTGCCTGTCAGGAACGCTGCAAGCCTGAAATGAAAATCGAGCCGCTGACGCCATTCCCGGTCCTGCGCGACCTGGTCGTCGATCGCACCGAGATCGAAGCGCGTTACGAGCAGCATTCTTATGCCCCAAAGCGCGCCACCGAGTACAAGGGCGGCCCCGAGCCTATCGACGTCAAGCACGCCGAGCACCTGTGTCACATGGGCTCCTGCCTCGCGTGCATGGTCTGCGTGTCGGGATGTCCGGCGGTTGAAGAGCGCGCGTTCGACGGCCCGGCGTTTATGCTGAAGCTGCGCCACCTGGCCGAGCATCCGGCGGATACGGGCAACCGGCTCGGGCAGGCCATCGACGCCGGCATGCTCGAATGTTTCGGCTGCGATCTCTGCACGCAGTTGTGTCCGGCGGATTTGAGTCCCGCACAGGCGATACGCGAGTTCCGTCGCGACATGCTATTCGGCGGGAGCAAAAAACATGAGTAACGCGATGCTGCCGCGCAACACTACGCGCCAGGCCGAGGGCATACAGTACGGCGATGTGGCGCGCACGCTGCACCGCTTCAGCGGCGCGGTAATTATCGTGTTCGTGCTCGTGCACGTAGTCGTGCAGGCGGTGCGGCACGTGCCGATGCTTGCCTTATTGAACGCCAACGCGCCGTGGTTGCAAACGGTTCAGCAACAGAACTGGATACACGCAATCCTGTTTTTCTGTATCGCCTTCCACACGCTCTATGGCTTGAAGCTGCTGGCGGGCGAGCTGGGTTTTACTATCCGCTACCAGACCGCGTTCTGGGGCATTGGCGGTATCAGCGCGCTGTTCGCGTTAAGGGAGGTGCTGCGTTATGCAGGCATCTAGTCGAGTAGTTTTTGGCCGCGCGTTCCGCGTCACGCCGGTATGGATGTGGGTAATGCAGCGCGCATCGGGACTGTTGCTCGGCCCGCTGGTCGCGCTGCACGTGTGGATGCCGCAGATGAGTCATAACCGTGCCCTCAATGCTGTTTTACTCTCGCTGGTTCTCGGGCACGGTTACAGCGGCATCAAGCGCCTCGCGCAGCAGGAGCGCCGTTCCGTGGTGATTTCCGCGCATGCGTGGGCATGGCTGGCGTTCGTTGCGCTGTTCGGCGTACTGATCTTACTGTTCGGCAGCTAGCCGAACGCGGCGCGGGGGAAGAAGCATGGACGCGAAACCAGCCAACAACCCCCATTCGGCGCGCGGCGAAAACGAGCGCAAGGTTTTTCAGCGCGACCGCACGCCGCACATCTTCCGGCCGATCGAGTTCCGTTCGGTACGCGTGCGCAACCGCATCACCTTGTCGCCGATGTGCCAGTACTCGGCCGAAAACGGCATCGCGGGCGACTGGCATTTCCAGCATCTGTGCGCGCGCGCGGTGGGCGGCGCCGGCATCGTATTCACCGAATCGGTCGCGATCGAGCCGCGCGGTCTCATCACTACGCATTGTCTTGGCTTGTGGAACGACGTGCAGCGCGATGCCTATGCGCGCATCACGAAGTTCGTGAAAGAGGCGGGAGCAGTACCGGCCATCCAGTTGAGCCACTCGGGCCGCAAGGGCGCGGTCGGGCGCCCGTGGGAGGGCGGAAAGCCGCTGACCAAAGAGCAGGGCGCGTGGCCATTGATCGCGCCGTCGGCGATTGCTTTTGGCGACGGTTACCAGGTCCCCGCAGCGATGGACGCCGAGACGATCAAGAAAACCATCGAGCTTTATGCGGTCGCAGCGCGCCGCGCGCGCGAAGGAGGGTTCCAGATCATCGAGGTTCACGCCGCGCACGGTTACATCGTGCATGAATTTCTTTCTCCGCTGTCGAACCAGCGCACCGACCGCTACGGCGGCAGTTTCGAAAACCGCACGCGTTTTTTGCTCGAAGCGCTCGACGCCGTGCGCAGCGAATGGCCGGACGACATGCCGCTGTTCGTGCGCATTTCGGCGACCGACTGGGTTGAAGGCGGCTGGGAGTTAGAGAGCAGCGTGCAGCTCGCGCAGGTGTTGAAAGCGACGGGCAAGGTCGATCTGATCGATTGCTCGAGCGGCGGCCTCGTGCAAAAGCAGAAGCCCGTCATCCATCCCGGCTATCAGGTGCCGTTTGCAGCGGCCGTGCGCAGCCGCGCCGGCATCGCGACGAGCGCGGTCGGCATGATTTACAGCCCCGACATGGCCGAGCAGATCGTCGCCAACGGTCAGGCAGATATGGTGAGCCTGGGGCGCGCGATGCTGATCGATCCGTACTGGCCGCAACGCGCGGCGAAGGTGCTCCGCGCCGACGTCCATTGGCCCGCGCAGTACGAGCGCGGCGACATTTACTGAGGAGATTCGCGACGTGGACTTGAAGCTTGCCGGAAAGTCCGCCATGACACTCATGGTCGGCATGAAGACGATTGACTACTTACAAAAAGATTGAACGAGAGAAGCAAATGAGTCGACGAAGCAGAATTTTCGCAGGCATCACACAGGCATTGCTTGCGCTGGGATTTTTGTCCGCGGCGTGCGCGCAGAATTTCCCGGTGAAACCCATTCGCATAGTCGTCGGTCTGGCGCCCGGCGGCGGCACGGACATCATCGCGCGCATGGTGGGCCAGCGCCTGAGTGCCGCGGTCGGTCAGCAGGTCGTCATCGATAACCGTCCGGGCGCCAGCGGCAATATCGCGGCCGAAATCGTCGCGAGGTCGCCCGCCGATGGATATACGCTGATCGCCGTGACGGCCAGCCACGTCATCAATCCGAGCTTGTACGCGAAAATGAACTACGACCCGATCAAGGATTTCACCGGCATCACGCAGCTTACCGCGCAGCCGTATTTGTTCGTGATCAACCCTGGCGTGCCCGCGAAGACGGTCAAGGAATTTGTCGCGCTGGCAAAAACGCGCAAGGGCGGGCTGACTTACGCGTCATCCGGATCGGGCCTGCTCGGTCACTTAGGCATGGAACTGCTCAAGATGCAGGCGAACTTCCAGGCGGTGCACATTCCGTACAAAGGCGCGAGCCCGGCACTGGTGGACACGATCGCCGGACAGGTCGACGCGTTCTTTCCGACGATCATCTCGGGCCTGCCGCAGGTCAAGAGCGGCAAGGTGCGCGTGATCGCCGTGACGACGTTGAAGCGCGCGGCACTCTTGCCGGACATCCCGACGGTCGCCGAGCAGGGTTATCCGGGTTACGAAGTGAACGGGTGGTACGGCATGTTGGCACCCGCCGGCACGCCG
>JANYDM010000125.1 GCA_025363575.1 Betaproteobacteria bacterium
CAGGCATTGAGATCCATGGATCTAAAGACGCTGTTGCCCGTCTTGCGCACGGCAGGTTGCACCTTTATATGTTTGCAGTACGGCGATGTGCGCGCCGAATTGAGCGAGTTGGCCACCAGCTACGGTATTGAGGTGAAGATATGGCCGGAAGCCATCGATGATTATGACGGGGCAGCGGCACTGGTCGGCGCGCTTGATCTCGTCATCTCGGTGCAAACATCCATTGTTCATTTGGCCGGTGCGCTCGGTAAGCCCGTATGGGCCATGTTGCCCGCCGTATCGGAGTGGCGGTACCTCGAGGCCGCAGACGACATGCCGTGGTACCGCAGCGTGCGTCTGCTGCGCCAGCAGGAAGGCGGCGACTGGGGCGGTGTTGTCGAACGCGTTGCGCACGATCTTTCGAATTACGCGCGGCCCTGAGCATGTTGTGGTCGATTCTCAAGCACCTGACGGGAACTGCCGGCACTGCTGCGCCCGCCGGCGACGCACTGGATGAGGGTATCCGGTGCATGGATCGCGGCGATTTTTCAGGGGCGCGCGCGCATCTGCAAAGCGCGCTGGCGGCATCGCCGGATGACACCGACGGCATGTATTTTCTCGCGCTCGCGGAAGCGCGCAGCGGTCATCTCGGGCGGTCGCGTGAATTGCTGGAAGCAGCGTGCGCGCGCCGGGACGATGCGGAAATCCACAACGCGTTGGGCAACGTTTACCGCATGAGCGGATGCATGGAGGATGCCGTGCAGAGTTACCGTCGCGCCATCGGGACGAACGCCGGGCACTTGGCTGCGCTGGCCAATCTCGGCCTGGCATTGCGTGATCAGGGCGAGCCGCAGCAGTCATTGCCCGTGCTGGATCGCGCCCTGGCGCTTGCGCCGGACCACGTGGAGGCGCTGTTCAACAAAGCGCTGGCGCTCATCGATCTTGGCGAGCGCAAGGCCGCGGACGATTTGATCGAGCGGGTGCTCGGGCTCGACCCGGATTTTGCCGAGGCGCATCTGCAGCGCGGGTTCATGCTGCTCAAGCACGGAAACTTCGCGCAAGGGTGGCGTGAATACGCCTGGCGCACGCGCATTCAGGAAGTCGACCACTGGCAGGAATATGCTTTCCCCTTGTGGCAGGGCGAGGCGCTGGCGGGAAAACGCGTGCTGGTGCAGGCGGAACAGGGATTGGGTGACCAGATCATGTTTGCGTCGTGCCTTCCCGACATCCTTTCGCGTGCGCAGCATACGGTCATTGAATGCGATCCGCGGCTCGCCGGGTTATTCGCCCGATCGTTTCCGTCCGCCGCCGTCTATCGCCATCGCGTTCAGGGCGAGCCGGACTGGTCGGGCGAGCCCGTCCCCGATTTTAGAATGCGTTGCGGTGACCTGCCGCGTGTATTACGCAATGCGCCCGGGGATTTTCCCGCGCATGGTGGTTATCTCGTTCCCGACGCGCAACAGGTGGAGGCGTGGCGCGCGCGGCTGGACGCGCTGGGGCCGGGTCTCAAGATCGGCTTGTCATGGCGCGGGGGAACGCCAGGGACAGGCCAGTCCATGCGTTCAGTTCAGCTCAATGCGTTGTTGCCCATCCTGAGCGTGCCTGCCGCACATTTTATTTCACTCCAATACGGCAGCGTCAGCGCCGAAATCGATGATTTGCGCGCGCGCCGCGGCATTACGCTGCACGAATGGTCGGATGCGCATGCGGACATGGATGGAGTGGCAGCATTGATCGCAAGCCTGGACCTCGTCATCACGGTATGCACGACCGCCGCCCATCTATCCGGCGCGCTCGGCAAGCCGGCGTGGGTGCTGGTGCCAGCCGTCGCCGAGTGGCGCTATCTCGAAAGTGGCAGCGCTATTCCCTGGTATCCGGCCCTGCGTTTGTTCCGGCAGGCGCAGACCCGTGGCTGGAGCGGCGTGATTACGGCGATAAGCGCCGAACTTCAGATTCGTGCAGCCGCAACGGGCACGACGTAGCCGTCTAGCCGTCGAAGAAGAAATCGAGGGTCGCCCACCCGGGTGCTGCGACAAACATCGCCAGATTGGTAACACCGTGAAACCCGAGCGGCAGTTCGGCCGGTTCCACGTGCTCGAAAGAAAAACGCTCAGCGATGTCGTCCTGGGCGAATACTATGCCGTGCTTGTCCTCCAGATAGGTGCGGTACTCGCGGCAAATCATGCCGTCTTCCGGATGCAGCCCTTTGATTGCCGGGTCCTGCAAGGCTTCGAGCAGAGTACGCGAGCGCAATGAAAAGCCGCCGTTGCCGACGTTGTGATGCGCAACCTTGCGATGCAGATCGTTATTCCAGCGCGCGCCGATGTAATCGAACAACAGAAATTCAGGCGACCAGGCCCGCGGGTTGATCACATAGCCGTCCCATTGAATCGTCATCACGTATTCCGTGTCGATATGTCGCACGAGGTCTTTCATCATGAAGCGCGAATATTCGGCCGCGGAGCGTATCGGCGGTATCAGCGCCATTTCAACGCCGGGTATGTCTGCCGGCCGGTCGGTCAGCCATTTGACGCGCTCGAAAGAGCAGCCTGCCATGCAGTTCGCGAGCGCCCGCTCGACCAGAAGGTAATTGTCGCAGTCGACCACGCATAGCGTTGTGTTTTCGATCCGCACTGGCGGTTCCGCGCTGGCCGTGACGCCCGTTCTCAGCCAGTGTTCGCCAAGGGCGGCCTTCAACGCTCCGATGGCGGAATTCAATTGGCCGGCGCCGGCGATTGCCGACCACATGAGCGTATGCGCAAGGTGCAGTCCGGAATCGCGGCGTAACGCGCTGCGAAACGCCGCGATCCCCTCTTCATAATGTTCAAGGCTCAAATGACAGACC
>JANYDM010000191.1 GCA_025363575.1 Betaproteobacteria bacterium
GCCGGCTTGTCGAGAAAAATATCGTACTGCGCGAAGCGGTGTTCCCAGCCGATCTCGACGAGATCGCGGAAACCTTCGGTCGTCACCAGCGCAGTCTTCGCGCCCTTGCGCTCGATCAGCGCGTTGGTCGCGAGCGTCGTGCCGAGTATGAAAATGTCCAGTGCGTCCGGCGCGAGTCCGGCTTCGGCGAGGATTTCGCGCACGGCGGCGACCACCGCTTCTTCCGGCGCGCGCGGCGTGGTGAGCACCTTGCCGGTCCAGCGCTTGCCGCGCGCTTCGAGCACGATGTCGGTGAAGGTGCCGCCGATATCGACGGCGAGACGCGCGCCCGATGATTTTACTGCTGACATGCGAAAGACCTTGATGGAGTCGCCGGACTATGCGGCAACGCGGGTGAATGGAACGATTATAATCAAACCACAACTCAGCGCATACGCAAGAGCTGCGCCGGACGAAAGGAAATCGAAGTGTCGCTGGTGAAAATGGTCGAAGTGTGGCGCGGAGCGCTGGTGGAAAATGCGCACCTCGGTGTCGCCGCGGTCGCCAACGCCGCGGGCGAAATCATCGCAGGCTGGGGAGACGCCGGCATGGTCACGTATCCGCGCTCCGCGTTAAAGCCGATCCAGGCGATCGCGCTGGTCGAGTCTGGTGCGTATGCAGCGCGTGGACTGACGTCGCGGCATCTGGCGCTGGCGTGCGCGTCGCATCGCGGGCAGCCGATGCATACGGAACTCGCGAGCGCGTGGCTCGCCGATCTTGGTCTCGATCAAAACGCTCTCGCATGCGGGCCCGATCACCCGGCCGACGAGGCCAGCGCCGCGGCCGCGATACGCGCGGGTCATCCGACTCAACGCATTTATCACAATTGCTCGGGCAAGCATTGCGGATTTCTGACAGTCGCTAAGCATCGAGGCTGGGCTGTCGACGGTTACGATCAGCTCGAACATCCCGCGCAGCAGCTTTATCTCGATACGCTGACCGAGTTCCTGGGCCGCGATGCGCACGCGGTGGCATTCGGCGTCGACGGTTGCGGGTTGCCGGCGGCGGCTTTGCCGGTGCAGGAGATGGCGGCGCTGATGGCGCGCTTTGCCGCCGCGCGCGTCAAATCGCCAGCGCGCCGCGCGGCGATACTCGCGATACACAATGCGATGCGCCAACATCCTGAGTACATATCCGGCACCGACCAGCCCGGCGTGGCGCTCGCGCGCATAACCCAGGGGCGCATCATCATGAAGACCGGCGCGGAAGGGTTCATGATGGTCTACGTGCCCGACCAGGGGCTGGCCGTCGCGCTCAAGATCATCGACGGCGCGGTGCGCGCGCGCGTTCCCGCGCTGATCGCCGTGCTGTCCGCGCTGCGACTGCTCGATGCCGCGGAGCAACGCGAACTTGCGCCGCTGGCGGAACCGCCCGTATTCAACAACGCCGGCGCGAAAGTCGGCCGCATCTGCGCCTCTGACTTCGCCACGGCCAAGGTTGGCGCGTAAGCCGCCCGCGCCTGAACCATGCCAGTCATGACGACGAGTGATGCGCTCAGCATCGCCTACACCGTCGACGACTACAGCGACCCGTGGAGCAAATCGCAGACCCTGGTGCTGCTGCATTCCGCGATGAGCAGCTCGCGCCGGCTCTACGCGATGGTTCCGCCTCTCGCGCGCAGGTTTCGCGTCGTGCGCATGGATTTGCGCGGCCACGGTGAATCCGGCGTGCCGCGCGCCGATCAGCCGCTGACGCTCGCGCGGCTCACGCAGGATGTGCTCGAGCTGCTCGACCATCTCGGCGCCGGCAGCGCGCATTTTCTCGGCGTGTCCGGCGGCGGCTATCTCGCGCAACAGATCGCGATACACCAGCCGGCCCGCGCGGCGAGCTTGTTGCTGTTCGCATCACGGCCGGGTTTCAAGGACAGCAAAGGCGCGCAGTGGATACCCGAAATGGAGCGCATAGGTCTGCGTGCTTTTATTGAAGAGACGCTGGAAGAGCGCTTGCCGGTGAAGAGTCTGGACCCGGCGCAAATTGAGTGGTTTCTCGACGAGATCGCGCGCAACGACGAAGCATTCGTCAAACGCTTCGTGCTGTATATGACGACTCAGTACTGGATGGACGATCTCGCCAAAATCCGCTGCCCGACATTGCTGGTGGCGCCCGCCGGCGAT
>JANYDM010000195.1 GCA_025363575.1 Betaproteobacteria bacterium
ATCTGCGAGTGGCTTGCCGGCGGCTTTGCCCGCAATGTCCCACAGCGCAATGTCGAGGCCGGACATTGCGTACATCACGGGACCGGTGCGACCGAGCAGATGCAGCTTGCGCTGCAGGTCGGCGAGCAATGCCGGAATGTCACGCTCGTCACGTCCGCTCGCCAGCGGGGCAATCAGTTTTTCAAGCGCTGCGCGAGTTGCGGGCCACACGGCGAAGCCGAACGCCTCGCCCCAGCCGACGATGCCGCCGGTCGTCTCGACACGCACGAGCAGGATTTCCATGTTGCGCGGTTTGCCCGCGAACAGGGGCTTCGGTCCGCCGATTTCGAACGGCAGATTGAGTGCGATCGGCGTGACCGACTTGATCGTCACGCCGCTATACTCCCTCGGCTTTGGCGCCCGATTCCTTGACTATCTTCGCCCACTTCACAATTTCGCGGCGTATCCACGCGGCAAATTCTTCGGGCGTGCCGCCGGCGACTTCGAAACCGAGATCGACCAGCTTCGCCTGCATTTCCGGTCTCTTCAGCGCACGATTGACGACTGCATTGACGCGCTGCACGTAGTCCTGCGGCGTGTTCGCCGGCGCAACGATGCCATTGATCGTCACGGCGTCAATCGCCGGGAATCCAGCCTCGATAAATGTCAGCACCTCGGGCATCGCCTGGGTCCGCTTCGGACTGGTGATGGCCAGCGCGCGCAGGCGGCCCGTCGCCACGTGCGCCTTGATACCGCTCTGCGTCGCAAAGACCATCGTGATTTGTCCGCCAAGCAGCTCCGTCAACGATTGGCCCGCGCCTTTGTAAGGAATGTGCTGGACGTCCACGCCCGCCACCGCGCGCAGTTGCTCGCCGGCGAGATGCACCGCCGTGCCGTTTCCCGCCGAACCGAAACTCAACTTGCCCGGCTGCGCTTTTGCGAGCGCCACGAGTTCGCGCGCCGTTTTCACCGGCGTTGAGGAATTGATGACCAGGACCAGCGGCGCGGTCGCCACCAGCACGACCGGCGTGAAATCCTTCAACGTGTCGTACGGCAGCTTCCCTAGCAAGCTGGGATTGACGACAAACGCCGCGTCTATCATGCCTACCGTGTGGCCATCGGGGCTCGCGCGCGCAACGATCTGCGTGCCTATCGTGCTGCTGCCGCCCGCTCGATTGTCGATCACAACCTGCTGGCCGAATTCTTCGCTAATGAAAGGTCCCAGCAGGCGCGACAAGGTGTCGGTCCCGCCGCCGGGCACGTACGGGACGATCAGCCGGATCGGGCGCGTGATCTGCGTTTGCGCTGCTGCAAGGCCGCTCACTGCGGACGCAGCGATGCACAGCGCCGCCGCGAGACTGTGCGTCATCTTGCCTACCAACCCAAGACGTACGCGGGACGCCGCGGATCCGCGCCCCCATGCAAAATACCGGTCTTGTGGTCGACGACGATCGTGCAGGGCGCGCCCGCTAGCCAGGTAAAGTTGTCCCACCAGTGGACTTTGTGCCCCAACTGCTTCAGCACCTCGCCCGTAGCAGCGGGGATACGCCCTTCCAGATACAGCCGCCCCGGAAAATAGGCGTGCGGCTCGAACGAGCCCGGGAAGCTGTAATTGGCGAAGCGCGCCGCCTCGATAGCCTCCTGCGCGTCCATATCGAACGCGTTGACGTTCAGGAAAACCTGCAGCATCGCTTGCGGTTGCACGTCGCCGCCGGGCGTGCCGAACGGCATCAGCACCTTGCCGTTCTTGAATGCAAGCGCCGGACTGGGAGTCAGGCGCGGGCGCTTGCCCGGTGCAACCGAGCACGGATGCGTCGGATCGGCCCACGATTGGGTGCCGCGCCCCGAGCACACGAGACCGACACCGGGAATGATCGGCGAATTGTTCGAGCCGTCCGACGGCGTGGCTGAGAACGCGTTGCCGTGACGGTCGATGCAGCAAGTGTATGTGGTATCGCCGGGGCCCGGCGCGTCTCCCGGTTGCGCGGGCGTCATCCAGCGATCGGGCAAATTCTCGAGCGTCGCGGGATCGCCGGCTGGCGGCATGCCAGGCGATGCGCGGTCGGATGCGATCATGCCGCGCCGATGCTCCGCATACTTGTCGGACATCAGTCCCTTGATTGGCACTTTGACAAAGTTCGGATCGCCGAAATGCTGATGGCGGTCGGCAAAGGCGAGCTTC
This sequence comes from Betaproteobacteria bacterium, assembly GCA_025363575.1. Next base: position 2,162 of record JANYDM010000195.1, read on the forward strand.
AGCGCTTCAGTGACGACGTGAATGTACTCGGGCGAGTTGTGTCCCAACGCCTGCAGGTTGTCGTTTTTCAGGATGTTGAGCGCCATCGGCAGCACCGGCCCTTGCGACCAGGGGCCGCAGGCATGCACCTCGACGCCGTTGAATTTCGCCTTCACTGTCGGCTCGAACTTGACGCTGAACTCCGCGAAGTCCTCCATGCGCATGAGGCCGCCGACCTTCTTGTGATGCTTGACGATGGCCGCGGCGATATCGCCCTTGTAAAACGCATCGCGCGCCGCGCGCAGCGCGAGCCGCCGGCCCTTGCGCTTGTTGGCCTTTTCGACGTCCGCCATGTATTGCAGCGTGCGTCCGAGGTCGACCTGCACGAACAATTCACCGGGCACGGGTGGCTTGCCCTTCGGCAGAAATATTTTCTTGCTGGCCGGATAGCGCTCGTACGAAGCCTGGTTGTGACTGATGAATTCCGCCATCAAGGGATACATCGGGAAGCCTTCGCTCGCAAAGCGTATGGCCGCCGACGCCACTTCGCCGAACGACATCGTGCCGAACCGCTCGAGCGCCGTGATCCATGAATCGGGCGCCGCGGGCACCACGCTGCGCAATTCATTCGCGGGTATCTTGCCGCCGTGAAATTTCTGGAAAAACTCCGGGGTGATCGCTTTCGGCCATACGCCAAGACCGTCGATGCAGTGGATTTCCTTTTTCTTCGCCAGGTAGACGATCAGCGGCGCCACTCCGCCGAAACTCACCTTGTCCGTCTGCAGCACGCCCATCGCGATGCCAGCAGCGACGCCGGCATCGATCGCGTTGCCGCCGGCTTCGAGGATTTGAAAACCCGCGTGTGCCGCGAGATAGTGGCCCGCCGCTATGACGTGACGGGTACCCATGATAGTGGGTCGGTTGGCCATGTGCTGTTTCTCCTTTTGATCAGTGCTATTGGATCATACCGGGCGCCGCTGCGCCGCTTAGCCGATATTCGACTTGATCGCACGCAACCAGCTTGCGCCCAGCACCTGCCTGATCGTCTCGTCGCCATGACCGCGGTCGAGCATGCCCTGCGTAAGGTTGGGCGTCTTGCGAATGTCTTCAAGGCCGCGCGGATAGGATTGATTGAGGAAATCGTCGACGCTGCCGAATATGTCGGGGCGCAGCGTGCGATTGCGCCGCGACTGCGGCAGCACGACGCCGGCGTCTTTGTAACCCTCGACGTAGTCCAGACCCAGCCCGACGTGTGCGGCGCCCATGGTTTTGACGAGGTAATCGAGATGATCGAGCATGTGCGCGAGCGTCGGGTCCGGGTGATAGACGGAGCGCGGCAGCCCGCACAGCCCAATCACGCCGCCTTTCGCAGTGACTATCTTCAGCACTTCGTCTTTCTTGTTGCGGTCGTTCGCGACCACCGCATAGGCATTCGCATGCGTTATGCACGGCCGCTTCGCGAGTTCGACGGTCTCGAGCGACGTTTGATGGCCGGCATGCGACACGTCCAGCATCATTGGCAGCTCGTTCACCGCCGCGACCAGATCGCGGCCGAGAAAACTGAGGCCGGCATTGCGGCGCTCGCCGCAGCCGTCGCCGACGAGGTTGGCGAATGTGTAGCACATGCCGAGAATGCGAAAGCCCAGCCGGTGCATGATGCCGACGCGCTTGAGATCATTGCCTATCATGTCGGCGGCTTGCGTAATCAGCATCATCGCGACCTTGCCCTGCACTTTCGCCACTCTGAAATCTTCGGCACATGTCGCCAGCATCAGATGCGGGGATTTTTCGATCTTTTCGAGCGCCGTCTCGGTGCGTTGCAGCGTCGCATCCCAGGTCGCATCGGATACCACGCTCAGCAGCGCACCGCTGATGCCGCCTTCGAGAAGGCTCGCGGTATATGGCTCGTCGAGTGTGTAATACGGCGTCAGTCCATCCAGCACGAATGATTGACCGTGCAGCGCACGCGCCTTAGCCGAAACTTCGATGTTGTTTGCCATGATGATCTACTGAGGTTGTATGCCCGCCGCTTTGGCGAGCTTTTCCCATTTGGCCTGTTCGCTCGCCATGTAGGCAGCGAGTTGCTGGGCGCTCAGCGGCAGCAATTCGAAGCCCAGCGGCGCGAGACGCGTCTTGAAATCGGGAACCGCCGTCACAGCGAGCACCTCTTTGCTTAACGCATCGACGATTTCTCGCGGCACGCCGCGCGGGCCGACGACCCCCTGCCACGAGCGGATTTCAGGGAACTCGCCGAGCGACTCTTTCAGCGTCGGCACCGTGGCCAATGCGGACGAGCGCTGATCGGTCGTCATCGCGAGGGCGCGCACCTTGCCCGACGCGATATGCGTCGCTGCCGTCGCGAAGTCGGAGCAGATCGACGTAATCTGTCCGGCGATGAGTTCGGTCACCGCCTGCGGGCTGCTCTTGTATGAAACCTGCGCGAGATCGATGCCGGTCTTGAGCTTGAGCGTTTCCATGCAGATCGTCGCGGTGCCGCTCGGCGTCCCGTACGTGAGCTGGCCGGGACGCGCTTTCGCAAACGCAATCAGTTCGCGCACGCTCTTCACCGGCAGCGACGGATGCACCACGATCACGAACGGCACGCCGCCGACGCCCGCGACTGGCGTGAAATCCTTGAGTGCGTCGTAGGTCACGCCTTTCATCATCAGGGCGGCCTGCGAATGCGAGCTCGTGGTCGCGATCATCAGCGTGTAGCCGTCGGGCAGCGCTTTCGCGGTGAGTTCGGCGGCAATCGCGCCATTGGCGCCCGGACGGTCGTCGACGACAAAAGTCATCTTCATACGCTCGGTCAATCCTTGCGCGAGGAGGCGCGCGACGATATCCGTCGCGCTGCCCGCGGCGAACGGCACGATGATACGCACCGGCTTTTGCGGATAAGCCTGCGCCGATGCGCCGCCTGCGGCAGATAGAAAAAACCATCCAATCAAAAAACGATGCATTGCTCCATCTCCAAAATGCTTAAGGAACGGTCGCCGCGACTTCGCCGCAAGTCATGAACTGCGCGCGCGGCTGGCTGCGGATATAGCTCGTGAACCGGTCGAGCATGGCCAGCCGTCCCGGATGCGCGATCAACTGCACGTGCAGCGTCAGGTGAAAGTACGCGCCCGGCCATTGATACGCGCCGTCGAATTCCTCGCGCCACAATTCTTCGACTTCGCGCGCGGTGCGCACCACGCGCCCGATCTGCCCGCCGTACATGAAGTAAGGCGCGTCGGCGAGATGCCATTGCACGGGCAGTTCGACCAAGGGCAGCGGCTTGCCGTCGCGCATGTGACGGTAGGGCCGCACACGGTCGAAGAAATTGGCTGAGGTCGTGATCCCTGCTGCCAGCAGGTAATCGAGCGTGCGGTCCGACCACTCCCACGACGGCGAGCGCCATACGACGGGCTTGACGCCCGTGATATCCGACAGCGACTGCATGCCGCGCAAGAGCTCGGACTTTTCCTCGTCCGCCGACAAGGTCGCGGGTGGCTTGTGGCCATGCCCGTGGCTCGCGAGTTCGTGACCGCGGCGATGGATCTCGCGGATCGCGTCGGGATAGCGGTCGGCAGTGACACCCGGCACGAAGAACGTCGTCTTCACTTCATGGCGGTCGAGCAGGTCGAGCAGCGGCGCCAGCCCCTCGCGGATTTCGTAAGTACCGTGCGACAGCAGCACCGGCCGCTTGGCATTCTCGGGCGCCTTGCCAAGCCAGATTGCTTCGGCGTCGAGACAAATGCCGTAGATGACGGGGAAGACTTGTTCCATATCAATCTGCCTGCGCGCCGGCAATCTTGACCACCTTCGCCATACGCTCGAAATCAACAGCGAGCATCTTGTTCAATGCCTCGGGCGTCATCGCACGAGTCTCTATGCCCTGCCTGGCCAGCCGCTCCGCCACCTCTGCATTGCGCAATTGCCGGCCGACCTCCGCATTCATGCGTTCGACAATGTCGTGCTGTGTGGCGACGGGCGCCAGCAACCCCAGCCAACTGTCGAATTCATAGCCGCGCAAGCCGCTTTCGGCCAGCGTCGGCACATCCGGCAGAAACTTGCTGCGCGCGGCGGTAGTGACGCCGAGCAGACGGACGCGATTGTCGTTCGCATACGGCATGACCGCGATATTGGCACCTATCATCGCGCCGCCGCGTCCCGACATCACTTCGAGCACCGCGTCGCCGGTGCTCTTGAACGGCACATGCAGCATGTCAATGCCGGCCATGTTGACGAGCAAGGCCATCGACAGGTGCGTGGCGCTGCCTTTGCCCGCCGACGGATAGGTCATGCCGGGCTTCGTTCTGGCCAGTTGAATGAATTCGCCGACGTTTTTCACCTGCAACGACGAGGACACCATCATGATGTAGCCGGTTGTGCCTACCGACGCAACCGCCGTAAAGTCCTTCAGCGGATGATAAGCAAGATTCGAATAAACCGAGCCGTTGATATTGTGGCTGTTGGCCGCGATCAGGAAGGTATATCCGTCGGCCGGCCCCCTGGCGACCCCCGTCGTGCCAGTGGTACCGCCCGCTCCGGGCCGCGATTCGATGACGACCGGCTGGCCGAGCGCCACCGACAATTCATTCTGCATGGCACGCATCATTGAATCGAGCACTGAGCCGGGGCCGAACGGCGTCACCAGCTTGATCGGCTTGGTCGGCCATCCCTGCCCGAGTGCGGAAGTAACGCAAAGCAGCGCAGACACGAGAACAACTCCCGCCAACGCACGCAGAGCTTTCAGCACGATCATCATCCCACCCATTGTTTGAACACGCGCAGCCAGTTGCCGCCCATGATGCCGGCGATAGTGGTTTCGCTGTATTTTCTGTCGAACAGGGTTTGCGTCAGATTCGGCAACTCGCGGATCTGCGTCAATCCTTCCGGATAGCTCAAGGTCAGGAATTCATCGACGGTGCCGAACACGTCGGGACGCAAAGTGCGCCAGCGCTTCGACGCCGGCAGAATGACGCCTGAAGCTTTATACGCCGCCACGAAGTCGCAGCCGAAGCCGACGTTCTGCGGCCCGATGAGTTTCGCGTAGTAGTCGATGTGATCGACGATATGCGCCAGCGTGGCGTCCTGCGGCCAGACGGTTTTGGCGAGGCCGCATACGCCCAGCATGCCGCCTTTGGCCACGATGGCTTTGGCAGTTTCGTCTTTCGTATTGCGGTCGTTCGGGTTCAGGCCGTAGGCGTTCGAATGCGTGCATACCGGTGCGCGCGCCAGCGGCACCGCTTCCGCGCGCGTGCGATGCCCGCAATGAGACAGGTCGAGCCACATCGGCAAGGCATTGACCGCGTCGATCAAATCGCGGCCGAGGAACGATACGCCGGCATCGCGCAATTCGCCGCAACCATCCGCGTGCAGCGTGCCGCCGGTATAAGCCAGTCCGCAGATGCGCAAGCCAAGTCGATACAAGAGCTCAACGCGGTAGATGTCTTTTTCGATGAACGACGAGCCCTGCGTGCCGATCACGATGGCGAGACGGCCCTGCGCCCTCGCCTGCACGATGTCTTCGGCGCACAGCGCCAGCTTCAGCAGCGGGCTCTTCTCGATCTTCTGCAGCCCGAGCTCGAAATTGCGCAACACCGTCTCCCATTCATCTTCGGTGCCGAACGTGCAGTTCACTACATTGACGCCGCCGTCCAGCGATTGCTGCGCATAGAACTCGTCGATGATGTAATACAGCGACAGGCAATCCCACACCAGCGTCTGCTGGTGGAATTTTTTAGCTGCCTCGCCCGCGAACACTTTCAGCGCGGGCTGCTCCAATTGACTCATTGCAATCCTTTCATTGCGGACCAACGCCGATGCGCGCAAACAGCGTCTTCCATTTTTCTCCGCTCGCGCGCAGATAATCGCCGTACTCCGTGGGCGTGGTACCCGCCAGATCGACACCCTGCGCCTGCATCTTGTCGCGGAACTCCGGCGTCCTCAGCACCGCTACGGTCTCACGGTAAAGCCGCTCCACGATCGCTTTGGGCGTCTTCACCGGCACCATCAAACCATAAACGCCGGTCGCCGCATCATAGCCGGGCAGCGTCTCGGCAACGGTCGGAATTTCCGGTGCAACCGCCGAGCGCTTGAGCCCCGTGACGGCAATCGCGCGAATGCGCCCCGACTTGATGAGTGGAATTGCAGACACGAGGCTGGGCGGATAAATCGGAATCTCCCCACTCATGAGATCGGTGACCGCCTGGGCGGTGCTCTTGTAGGGAATCTCCTGCAGATCGATGCCGGCCATGGATTTCAGGAGCTCGAGCGTGAGAAACGCCGAGCTGCCGCGCCCCGACGAGCCATAGCGCAGCGGCCGCAATTTCGCGAGCGCAATTAATTCCTTGATCGACGTCGCCTCGACTTTGGGATTCACGCAGATGACGTTCTGTGTCAGCACGACGAGGCTCACCGGCGCGAGGCCTTTCGGATCGAACGGCAATTCCCTGTAAAGGAGCGGACTCACGACGAGCGAGAGCGTGCCGATCAAAATCGTATGGCCATCGGGCGTCGCATGCTCCACGATGCTGTTCGCGATGCCGCTGTTCGCGCCTTCGCGATTCTCGACGATGACCTGCTGCCCGAGGCGCGGCGTCAGTGCCTGCGCGAGGGCGCGCGCCGTAATATCGGTGGTCGTGCCGGGTGTGAATCCCACGACGATGCGCACGGGCTTGGATGGGAAAGTGTCCGTTGCCGCTGCGCCGGCCGGCGTGGACGATACTGCAGTCAATGCCAGAGCCAGAAGTTTCCGCATGAGAGAACCCGCAGTCCCCATGATCAGCGCGCCATCTGCGCTATGACGAACTGACCGCGCAGCCAGGGCACCAGTTTGCGCAACTCCGGCACGCTGTCGCGTTTGAGTATGTCGCACGCGAGCTGCGCGACGCGTCTCGGCAGCTCGCCGTACTCGCCGGCGCGCGCGAACAAGTGCAGCTGCCGATTGAAGCCGGGCGCGGGAAACGGCAGCACGCGGATATTCGAAATCTGCGAACGCGCCTGCAGGAGGCACAACGGAGTCGCGATTGCCCAGCCAAGTCCGGCGCCGACCATCGCCATCAAGGCATCGGTCGCGTCGACTTCGAGCAGCCGCGGCGCTTTAACACCGAGCCGGCGCAGATGGCGCTCGATTTGCGCGCCGATCTGCGATCGCGCGGAATAGCGTATTAACGAATGGCCGGCCGCCAGCGTCTTGAGCTCGGGCTTTGAATTTGTCGCCGCCAGATTGACCGGCAGCAGCAGCACGAAAGGCTCGGTCAGGATCGGATACCGGTCCAGACCGTCCACGTCGTCCATCGCATCGCTGCTGATAATGAGATCGAGGTTGCGGCTGAGCAGGCCTTCGGCCTGATCGTGCGCGAGCCCGGAGCGGAACGCGAGGCACTCCACCTGCGACAGCAGCGAGCGGATCAGGCTCGGCCCGACAGTCGCGGCGAAGGAATCAATGATGCCGATCCGCAGTTCATGCACCTTGGAAGCGCCGGCCTGACGCACCACAGTCGCCAGCGCGGATGCGTCTTCCACCAGCGGCACCGCGTGACGCTGCAGCACCCTGCCGGCGGCGGTCAGCTTGAGCGGCCGTTCTGCTCTATCCAGCAACACCGTACCGAGGTCGTCTTCGAGCTGCCTTATGCTCTGCGATACCGCCGACTGCGTAAGGCCCAATCGCCTGGCGGCGGCCGTCATATTGCCGCACGTGCTCACCGCGAGAAAAACCCTGAGGGCATTGAGATCTTCGATCATGCTATGGGCGTGGGCACAGTGTAGTGAATCCGTCGCGGCGCAACAACGCGGCTGGCCGGTGCAATGCCCTAACATTAGCAGATCTTATGATAGTGCGTAAGCGTGCTAATGGTCGTCCTGCGGCGCACCCGCGCGATTGACAAACCATCATCAAAACTGATTCCATCTCCGCCTTATGCTGGCCGCGTTGACGCACAAATTATTGAACGCATGAAATATTCGATTTTCAGCCTTGCCCGCAACGCGCTGAGCTATCACGAGCGGTGGCCGCGCGCCTGGCGCAGCCCGGAGCCGCGGGCCGAGTACGACATCGTCATCATCGGCGGCGGTGGTCACGGACTTGCTACAGCTTACTACCTCGCGAAGAACCACGGCATTACGAACATCGCGGTGATCGAAAAAGGCTGGCTGGGCGGCGGCAATACGGGCCGCAACACCACCATCGTGCGTTCGAATTATTACCTTGAGCCGAACGCGCATTTTTACGAGCATTCGCTGAAGTTATGGGAAGGCCTGTCCGCCGACCTCAATTACAACGTGATGTTCAGCCAGCGCGGCGTGCTGAACCTGGCGCACAGCTATGCGGATCTCGATACGTACGCACGGCGCGGCAATGCGATGCGGCTGAACGGCATCGACGCGGAACTGCTCAGGCGCGACGACGTGGCGTCGAAAGTGCCGCTGCTCGACTGCTCGCCGTCGGCGCGCTATCCGATCATGGGCGGCCTGCTGCAGCGGCGCGGCGGCGTAGCGCGCCACGACGCGGTCGCGTGGGGCTATGCGCGTGGCGCCGATGCGCGCGGCGTCGATATCATCCAGCAGTGCGAAGTCACGGGCTTCCAGCGCGACGGCAACCGCATCACCGCGGTCGAAACCACTCGCGGCATCATACGCGCTAAGAAAGTCGGCCTGGCAGTCGCCGGCCATTCCGGCCACGTCGCGGCAATGGCAGGGTTCCGGCTCCCGATCGAAACGCATGTGCTTCAGGCGCTCGTCTCCGAGCCGCTGAAACCGGTGCTCGATACCGTCGTCACTTCGGGCGCGGTCCATTTCTACATCAGCCAGTCTGACAAGGGCGAACTCGTCATGGGCGGCGACATCGACGGCTACAACTCATACGGCCAGCGCAGTAATTTGCCGGCAATCGAGCACTCGGTGCAATCGATGGTCGCGCTTTTCCCGTCCTTCAGCCGGCTGCGCATGATGCGCACCTGGGGCGGCGTGATGGATATGAGCATGGACGGCAGCCCCATCATCGGCAAATCGCCGCTCGATAACCTGTATCTCGACTGCGGCTGGTGCTACGGCGGCTTCAAGGCGACTCCCGCGTCAGGCTGGTGCTTCGCGCACACGATCGCCAACGATGCACCGCATCCGCTCAACGCCGCTTTCACGCTCGACCGCTTTGCACTCGGCAAGACCATCGATGAACGAGGCGGAGGCCCATACCCTTGGGTCCATTGAAAGCAGGAGCGAGGAATGAGGATTGAGGCTAAATCTGGGAGCTTTGTTCATTCTGTATTGGTCCTTCGTCGCTCCTCAATCCTCAATCCCCGATCCTCAATCCTATGCTCTTGATCCCCTGCCCGCACTGCGGGTCGCGCGACGTCACCGAATTCACTTACGGCGGCGACGCGAAAGTGCGCCGTCCCGTCAATCCCGATGCGTTGAGCGACGACGAGTGGGCTGCGTACGTCTATATGCGCGACAATCCGCGCGGCGAGCACGACGAATTGTGGCAGCACACGTTCGGCTGCCGGCGCTGGATCGAGGTCAGGCGCAATACCTATACGCACGACGTCATTACGGCCGGCCTGCCGAAATGACGCAACTTTATAGACTCGCGGGCGGCGGTCTCATCGACCGCAACCGTCCGCTCGCTTTCACGTTCAACGGGCAACGGCTTACGGGATACGCGGGAGACACGCTGGCGTCGGCGCTGCTGGCCAACGGCGTGCATCTCGTCGGGCGCAGCTTCAAGTACCACCGGCCGCGCGGCATCGTATGCGCGGGCGCGGACGAGCCCAACGCGCTCGTGCAGCTGGAGACCGGCGCGCGCACGGAACCGAATTTGCGCACCACGCAGATCGAGCTTTACGAAGGCCTCGCCGCGGCAAGCCAGAACTGCTGGCCGTCGGTCTCGTTCGACGTCGCTGCTGTCAACAATCTGTTGTCGCGATTGCTGCCGGCGGGTTTCTACTACAAGACCTTCATGTGGCCCCGCTCGCTGTGGCTGACGTACGAAGGCCTGATCCGCAAAATCGCCGGCATGGGCCGCGCGCCCAACGCGCGGGATCCTGCCAATTACGCGCATCGCCATGCGCATTGCGATGTGCTGATCGCGGGCGGTGGACCGGCCGGGCTCGCCGCGGCGCTCGCCGCTGCACGGGCCGGCGCGCGCGTGATACTTGCCGACGAGGGAAGCGAATTTGGCGGTAGCCTGCTGGGCGAGCGCGCTGATATTGAAGGCGAGCCGGCGCTGAACTGGGTGCAGCGCACGATTGCCGAATTGCGCGCGTTGCCCGATGTGACGGTACTGGCGCGCAGCACGGTGTTCGGGTATTTCGATCACAACCTGCTGGGCATCTGCGAGCGCCCTCTGCAACCTGACGCGCACGCTCCCGCACAACGTCTGTGGAAAGTGCGCGCGCGGCAGGTAGTACTCGCTACCGGCGCGCTCGAACGTCCGCTGGTTTTTCCAGATAACGACAGGCCGGGAGTGATGCTGGCGTCCGCCGTGCGCACGTACGCAAATCGTTTTGCCGTACGGCCCGGCAACCGCGCGGTGATTTTCACGAACAATGACAGCGCCTATTTCGCCGCGCTTGATCTGAACGCCAGCGGTATCGCAACGACAATAGTCGATGTGCGCCGCGGCACGCTTGGCCGCGGGCCGGTGCAAGTGCAGCAGGCCGCGATCGAATGCCAATTCGGCGCCGCTATCGTCCGCGTGCACGGGGGGCAACGCGTTAGCGCGGTCGATATCGCTGACATCGACGGCGATGGCAACATCACGGGGCCCGCGCGCACCGTCGAGTGCGATCTTGTCTGCATGTCGGGGGGCTGGAGTCCTGCCGTGCATTTGCATTCCCAAGCCAAGGGCAAGCTGCGTTACGACAGCAAGCTGGCGGCGTTCGTGCCCGGCGACGCGATACAGGTCTCACGTTCGGCCGGCGGCGCGAACGGCGCCATGACCTTGTCCGCGTGCATCAACGAAGGTTTTGCCGCAGGCGCCACCGCCGCCTATGCAACCGGCTGTGGTACCGGAGCAGTGCCATTGACGCCGCGCGCATCGCCGGATAACCAGGCGCCGCTGCAGCCGCTTTGGCAAGTGCGCACCGGCACGCGCGCCAAATGCTTTGTCGATTTCCAGAATGACGTGACCGCGGCCGACATCGCGCTCGCCGCGCGCGAAGGTTACTCGTCAGTCGAGCACCTGAAGCGCTATACCACCCTCGGCATGGGCACCGACCAGGGCAAGACCTCCAACATCAACGGGCTCGCCATCCACGCCCAATTGCTCAACGCGCAGATTCCGGATGTCGGCACCACGACCTTCCGCCCGCCCTATACGCCCGTGACGCTCGGCGCGATTGCCGGACAAGAGCGCGGCCCGCACGTCGCGCCTCTGCGGTTGTCCGCACTCGACGCATGGCACATCGAGGCCGGCGCGACATTCATCAATGCCGGCCTATGGCGGCGGCCGCAGTTGTATCGTCGTCTTAATGAATCCGATCTCGAGGCAGTCAATCGCGAAGTCAATACGGTGCGCCAGCGCGTCGGCCTGGTCGACGTATCCACGCTCGGCAAGATCGACATCAAAGGCCGCGACGCTGCCGAAATTCTCGAGCGTGTCTATATTAATAACTGGCGCAATCTCGCGATCGGCAAGGTGCGCTACGGCGTGATGCTGCGCGAAGACGGCATGGTATTCGATGACGGCACCACTGCGCGCCTGGGCGAACAGCATTACGTGATGACGACGACGACTGCCAACGCAGTCAAGGTAATGTCCACCCTCGAATATCTTCTGCAGATCGAATGGCGCGACCTCGAAGTCTATTTGACGTCGGTCACGGAGCAATGGGCCGCGATGGCGCTCGCCGGCCCCGATGCGCGGCGCGTGCTACGCGCGATTGCGCCGGAGTGCGACTGGAGCAACGAGGCTCTGCCCTATATGGGGTGTTGCGCCTCTACTATCGCGGGCATCCCCGCCCGCGTGTTCCGCATCAGTTTTTCGGGTGAACTGTCGTACGAAATCAACGTGCCCGCCGACTATGCACGTGCGATGTGGGAGAAACTGCTGGCGGCCGGCGCGCCGTTCGGCATCGCGCCGTACGGCACCGAAGCAATGGGCGTGCTGCGCATCGAAAAAGGCCACGTCGCGGGCATGGAACTCGACGGCCGAACGACACCGGACGATCTGGGCCTGGGCCAGCTTGTCAGCGCGCGCAAAGATTGCATCGGCAAGCGCTCCCTCAAGCTGCCGGCGCTGGCGGCAGCAGACCGCAAGCACCTCGTCGGTCTCGTGCCGCTCGATGGCAAAACACCGATTCCCCGCGGTGCGCAACTCATCGCCGATCCGGACGCGCCAACGCCGGTTCCAATCGCGGGCCACGTGACCGCGACCTGCTACAGCCCGACACTCGACAAACCAATTGCGCTCGCGCTGCTGCGCAACGGCCGCGCCCTGATCGGGAAGACGTTCCAGGCGGCCTCGCCGCTCGCGGGCATCGACGTGCCGGTAACTGTCACCGGTAATATATTTTTCGATCCAGCTGGAGAGCGCGTCCGTGGCTGAATTCTTCCATCGCGATCCGGCCTGTCTCGAATCCTGCGCCCCTGGCCGGTTCGGCGCGCCGGTGCCACACGCCGGGATCACGTTCAGCGCGCGCACGAATCTCACGCTGATCGATGTGCGCGGAGACCGGGGGAACCCGCCATTTCTCGCGAGCGCAGGCGCGACGCTGGGCGCGGACCTCCCGTTGTTGCCCAATACGTCGACGCAGGCCCGGGACTGCGACGTGCTGTGGCTGGGGCCCGATCAATGGCTGCTGATTGGACGCGATCCCGCGCTCATCAACGAGCAGCTGACCATCGCGGGCGGCTGCCTGACCGACGTCAGCCATGGCCGCGCAGCCTGGCGCATAAGCGGACCCCACTCGATGGACATGTTGGCGAAAGGCTGCAGTCTTGACCTGCATCCAAGCGTGTTTCAGGCGGGGCATTGCGCACAGACGTCGATTGCGCACGTTGGCGTACTGCTGCATCGGCGCGATGACGGCAGTTTCGACCTCTACTGCGCACGCAGCTACGCACAAACTCTTTGGCACTGGCTAACGGAAGCCGGTGGAGAATACGGTTACGAGGTGATCACCGCAATCGAGTAACGCCGCGTGCCCCGGGGCCGGCCTGCTAGAATTCGCGCACGCTACACCGGCGAGGGGAGGCCGCATGGCAGAAAACCAAAGGCCGCCGTTTCCGGGTTTGCCCGAACAGGACAACTGGTAATCAACATGAAAACCGCCCAGGCGCCCGGCATTAAGATTCCCAATGCGATTCTCGTGCAAGCAACGACGGTGATTAAATGATTACACGCCGGAATATTTTAATCGCCCTCGGCGCAGGTATGTTCACCGCGCCGCTCTCCTCCTTCGCGCAACCAAAAAATAAAATCCCACGCATCGGATTCCTGGTTAGTTACTCGCGTCCGCCTTCGTTCGACGATCATTACATCGGCGGCGTCGCCCGCGGCATGCGCGAACTCGGTTATGTCGAAGGCAGGAATTACGTCATGGAATGGCGTTTCGCCGACGGCAATTACAACCGGCTGCCGGAACTGGCGGCGGAACTCACGCGCGCGAGCGTCGACATCATTTTGACGCAGGGCACGCCCGCGACCCGCGCGGCACAGCAAGCAACTGCCTCTATCCCCATCGTCTGCGCGACGATGTCCGACCCGGTGGGCAATGGCTTTGCAAAGACCCTCACCCGCCCCGGCGGCAACATTACCGGGCTTTCGCTTACTACAAGCGACATGAGCCCAAAGCACCTCGAACTCCTAAAGCTCATGCTGCCGAAACTCAAGCACCTCGCTGTGCTGGTGAACCTCGGCAATCCAGCGCATCCCGCAGTCGTGAAAAGCATCGAAACCAACGCGCAAAAACTGGGCGTCAAGACGCAGGTGCTCGATGCCCGCAATGCGGATGACATCGAACGCAATTTCGCAATCATCAAGCGCGAACGCGCCGAAGCGATCATCGTCGCCGTCGACGGGTTCTTCATCGATCAGCGCAAGCAAATCGCCGGGCTCGCGCTGAAAGATCGCCTGCCGACAATCTTCTCGGCGCAGGAACACGTCGAAGCCGGAGGCTTGATGAGCTATGGCCAGAACCTCACTGACATGTACCGGCGCGCTGCCGGCTACGTGGACAAAATCTTCAAAGGCGCGAAACCCGGCGATCTTCCGATCGAGCAGCCAGCAGTGTTCTCGCTCGCGATCAACCGCAAAACCGCCAAGTCGCTTGGCCTCGTGATTCCGGACGAACTGATGCTGCGGGCAGACAAGGTAATCGAATGAACCGTCGCCGTAGATTGGTGATCGCATCAGCCGCGGGCGCACTCGTGGCGCCCTTCGCATCTTTCGCGCAGCCTCAGGGCAAAGTCTGGCGGGTCGGATTTTTGGGCTTGACCACTGCTCAAGGTTACGCGCGCCCGCTCGATGCAATGCGCGCGGGATTGCGTGATCTTGGCTACGTCGAGGGAAAGAATATAGTCATCGAGAGCCGCTGGGCCGATGAAAAGTTCGAGCGGCTACCGCGCCTCGCCGCTGAATTGGCTCGGCTCGGCGTAGACGTCATCGTAACTCACGCCACGCCGGGCGCACGAGCCGCAAAGCAGGCCACGACCACGATTCCGATAGTCGTGGCCGCTATCGGGGATGCGATTGCCTTGGGCATTGTTGCCAGTCTTGCGCGTCCTGGAGGCAACGTCACCGGCACCACTTTCTTCAGCCCGGAACTGGCCGCGAAACGACTGGAAATTATCAGGGACGCCATGCCGCGCGCGCGGCGGGTCGCGGTGCTGGTCAATCACGACAACGCGTCGACAGAAACGATACTCAAAACCATGCAACTGACAGCGAAGGCGCTCAAGCTGGAAATGCAAAGCTATGCGGCGCGCGCACCGGAAGAATTTGAAGGCATGTTTGCGGCCATGTCGGCAAACCGTATCGCTGCGGTCGTTATAGTCGAGGATCCGATGATAATTGCCAACGCGAAACAACTCGCGGACCTGGCAACCAGGAAGCGACTGCTGTCGATCGGTTTTGCGGATTATGCGAACGCCGGTGGCCTGCTCGCTTACGGCGTTAGCATCCCGGACATGTTCCGGCGTTCGGCTTATTTCATCGATAAGATAATAAAGGGCGCAAAGGTTGGAGAAGTCCCGATGGAGCAATGGAACAAATTCGAGGTCATCATCAACCTCAAGACGGCGCGACTGCTCGGCATTAAGCTGCCCGATCTTGTTATGCAAAGAGCTGATCGGGTGATTGAGTGAAGCAGTGATGAGCGTTGAATGATGAGTGATGAATGATGGATCGTAGAACAATCCTGCTCGCGGCTGGCGCAGCCGCGCTCGCCTCCCCCCTTTCGCCTCTCGCACAACCGGCAACGAAAGTCTGGCGGGTGGGCGTGCTTGGAGTCGCCAATCCGGTCGCTTATGCTGCGCAAATCGAAGCGTTTCGCGCGGGCTTGCGGGAACTGGGTTATGTCGAAGGCAAGAACATAATTATCGAATATCGCTGGGCAGACGGACATTACGACCGGCTGCGCGATCTGGCGAATGAGCTGGTAAGTATCAAGGTCGATGTGATCATTACGCACGGCAACGGCTCCATGGCAGCGAAAAGTGCCACCGCGACCATCCCCATCGTTACCTATATAGGCGACATGGTTGGGGCGGGTCTGGCCGCTAGTCTTGCGCGCCCCGGCGGCAACATCACAGGTTCGAGCTTCCTCGGCCCGGAATTGAGTGCGAAACGGCTTGAGTTGTTGAAGGAAGTGGTGCCGCGCCTCACGCAAGTGGCGTTCTTGCGAAATCCGGCCAGCGTCAGCTCGTCGCGCATAAACCAGACGATGAGGGCGGCCGCGAGCCAGTTGAAGATTGCGCTGCAAACCTACGATGTCAAAGGTCCCGCAGAACTGGAGGGTGCGTTTGCCGCAATGACCAAAAGTCACATCGGTGCCGTCGTGCTCCTTGACGATCCGATGCTGATCGCAAACTACAAGGCGATCGGCGATCTGGCGATCAAACACAGGCTACCCGCCGTCGGATTCACGGGATTCGCGGAGGCCGGCGGCCTCATTACCAGCGGAGTCAGCCTTATCCAATTGTGGCGCAGGCATGCCTATTTCGTCGACAAGCTGTTGAAAGGCGCGAATCCGGCCAATTTGCCCGTCGAGCAGCCGACCACCTTTGAGGTTATCGTCAATCTCAA
>JANYDM010000133.1 GCA_025363575.1 Betaproteobacteria bacterium
ACTCGCGGCCCATCACGCGGCCGATGCCGGTGACTATGCCGGCGGCGGGCACGGCGTCGTCGTACATCTCGAACGCCGCGAGCGGCGACAGTTCAAGCCACGGCGACCCGGGATCGAGCAAAGACTTGATGCGGTCGCGCACCAGCAGTTTGCCGCGCGCGACATGGCGTTCGCGCGCCGCGGCATCGCCGCCTTGGCGGGCCGCCGCCAGTTTCCGGTTGAGTTCCGCGACCTGCGCGCGCATCTGCGCTTGCGCCGCCTGGAATTCCACGTCGCCGGTCTTGAGCCTTGATTGATATTCAGGCATTCACTTGCTTTCGATGTGCTTGAATTCGATGCGCATCTGCTTGGACTTGTCGCGCAGACCGCGCTCGCGCGCCGGCTTCACCGCTTTGAGCGTGGCGGTCATTTCCAGCACGACATTGCGCTGCGTGCGCATTTCTTCGAAGATTTGCTCGAAGCTCTTGCCGGCATGCCGCGCCGCGTCAACCGTCAGCACGATGTTGTCGGTGTCCCAATCGCCGCGATAGCCGTAGTCCGCATACCAGTAGCCGCGCTGCGAGAAGTACGAGAATGAATAGACAAAAAGACGCCGCACATGCGTGGGATCTTCGTCGGCGTCGTCGCTGGAGCCGTACGGCACCTTGATGGTGAGGACGGCGCCGGGCTTGGCGACGCGGTGCAATTCCTGCATGAAGCCCAGCGCGTCGCGCAGATGTTCGAGCACGTGGCTGCAAAAAAATTCATCGATCGAATTGTCGGCAAACGGCAGCGGGATGCGGGCGCAATCGTCGAGATTCGCCGTCACATCGACGCCCGGCAGCTTGTTCGAATCGAGATTGATCCAGCCCTCGCGGATATCCGTGCCGCAGCCGAGGTTCAGGCGCTGAACGCCGCTCGCGCGCAAGGCCGACGGCGCGGCACGCCGAAAGCAGTTTTTCAGCAGGGCAGCGAACACTGTGCCTCCGGTAACGGGTTTCGCATGGGCTTATTCTGCGCGCGCGGCGCCTGACAATACGTCAAGCTCCGCATTGTATAGGGACAGCATTTGCGCATCGAAGCAGGCGAAGATAATTTGCGAGGTCGCGGGCTCGGCGGCGGCAAAGTCCGCGCACGCGCGGACAGCGATTTTCACGGCCGCCGCGAGCGGATATCCGTAGACGCCGCAGCTGATGGCGGGAAACGCGAGCGTGCGCAATTGATGCTCGCGAGCGAGTTTCAGGCTCGTTCGGTAGCAAGACGCGAGCAGTTCGGGTTCTCCGCGCCTGCCGCCGTTCCATACCGGGCCGACAGTATGTATCACATGCTTCGCCGGCAAGCGGTAGCCGCGCGTGATTTTCGCCTGCCCGGTCGGGCAGCCGCCCAACGTCCGGCATTCGGCGAGCAATTCGGGCCCTGCCGCGCGGTGGATCGCGCCATCGACACCGCCGCCGCCGAGGAGGCTGGTGTTTGCCGCGTTGACGATCGCATCGACCTCAAGCGTCACGATATCGACCTGGCGCGCTGTGAGCTTGTCGCGCATGTGAAATCAGAACGGTCCCCGGGCAAGCCAGCGCTCGATCTGGTCGAAGCGGTCGATGCCCCAGAACGGTTCGCCGTCGATCACGATGTACGGCGAGCCAAATACGCCGAGCTTGATCGCCGCGTCGACTTCGTTCTTGAGTTTGTCTTTGACCACGGGATCATTGATCGCGGCGAGCACTTCGTCGCGCTTCAAACCGAGCGTCGCCGCCACGTCGGCCGTGATCTCCGGGCTGGAAATATCGCGGTCCTGCGCGAAGTACGCCTGATACAGCGTCTGCGCCAGTTTTTTCGCCAGCGCGGGATCGCGGTCGTTCGCCCAATAGAACGCGCGCGCCGGCGCCTGGGTCGCGACCGGGAATTTCGTCGGCTGCTGGTAAGGCACATCGTAAAACCGCGCCGAACGCAGAATGTCGCGCAGCGCGTACTCACCCTTCAACGGCAGTGACGGCAACGGCTGGCCGCCGGTGATTTTGAAAACCACGCCGAGCAGGATGGGTTTCCAGATCACGCTACGGCCGTGTTTTGCGGCGAGGGCGTCGATTTTCATCGCCGCGAAATAGCCGTACGGCGACGAATAGTCGAAGTAGAAAGCGATAGGTTTGGACATGGCGCGCCCTTTATTGAATGCGTTCGATGGCCATGGCAGTCGCTTCGCCGCCGCCTATGCACAGCGATGCCATGCCGCGTTTCAGCCCGTATTTTTCCAACGCGGCGAGCAGGGTCACCACGATGCGCGCGCCGCTCGCGCCGATGGGATGGCCGAGCGCGCAAGCACCGCCGTGCACATTGACTTTGGCATGCGGCAGGTCGAGATCGCGCATCGCGGCCATCGTCACCACCGCGAACGCTTCGTTGATTTCGTAAAGATCGACGTCGTTTTTGTTCCAGCCGGTTTTATTGAACAACTTTTTCATCGCGCCCACCGGGGCCGTCGTGAACCAATTGGGTTCGTGCGCATGGGTCGCGTGCGCGACGATTTTGGCCAGCGGTTTCAATCCGCGCTTCTGCGCTTCCGACAATCGCATCAGCACGAGCGCTGCGCCGCCGTCGGATATCGAGCTCGAGTTCGCCGGCGTCACGGTGCCGTCTTTGCGGAACACCGGTTTTAACTGCGGAATCTTGTCGAGGTTCGCTTTTAGCGGTTGCTCGTCCTGGGAGACCGTTGTTTCGCCCTTGCCGCTCTTGATTTTCATCGGCGTGATTTCGGAAGCAAACCAGCCCTCGTTGATCGCGTCCTGCGCGCGTTTCAATGAAGTGATTGCAAAGCCGTCCTGCGCTTCGCGCGAAAACTGGTATTTGGCCGCCGTGTCTTCGGCGAAAGTCCCCATCAGCCGGCCGCCGCCTTTTTCGTCCCTCTGATAGGCGTCTTCGAGACCGTCGAGAAACATATGGTCTTTAATTTCGCCGTGACCCAGCCGCAGGCCGCCGCGCGCTTTGGGCAGCAGATATGGCGCATTGGTCATCGACTCCATGCCGCCGGCAACCATCACGGTGTTGTTGCCGGCGAGCAGCATATCGTTGGCCAGCATCGCCGCTTTCATGCCCGAGCCGCACATCTTGTTGATGGTGGTGGCGCCGACGCCCAACGGCAGCCCCGCGCCGATCGCCGCCTGGCGCGCCGGTGCCTGGCC
>JANYDM010000046.1 GCA_025363575.1 Betaproteobacteria bacterium
TATCGTCGGCGAGGTGATCAGGATGTTGTAGCCGTCTGGCGGCGCCTTGGCGGCGATGCCTATGCCGAGGTTGCCGCCCGCGCCCGCGCGATTGTCGGCGATGATGTTCTGGCCGAGCTGCTCGGTGAGCTTTTGCGTCAGCGCGCGACCCAGGATGTCGCTCGGCCCGCCGGCGGGGACCGACACGATCATGCGGATCGGCTTGGCAGGCCACGTCTGTGCGTGCGCCGTGGCGGCGAGCGCCAGCAGCACGCTGCACGCGCGCAGCAGGTAAGACAACTCACGCATTATGTTTCCTCGGGAGATAGTGCGCATTGCGGGGTAGCAGTGTAGCGCATCGCGCGTGTCTCATTCAACGCGCCGGCCTGTTAAACTCTTGCGCTCACACGAACGGGGTGGAGAAAATGAAAATCACCAAAGTCGAAACCATCGTCGTTTCCATGCCGATGATCATCGAAGGCAGCGTGCTGCCCAAGCAGGGCGGCAAGCCGCGCACGAGCATGGATACGCTGCTCGTGAAGATCGAGACCGACGAGGGCGTGACGGGCTGGGGCGAAGGCTTTGGCCACCGTATTTTTACGGCGACGAAAGCGGCGCTCGATTCGTTCATCGGCCCGATGTGCGTCGGCCGCGATCCCACGCAGATTGCAACGCTGGTCGATGAATTGCAGCGCGGTCTTGGCGGCGTCGGCCGCAATGGCCCCGCCATGTACGCGTTGTCGGCGATCGACATTGCGTTGTGGGATATCGCCGGCAAGGTCGCGGGCCTGCCGCTTTATCGCCTGCTTGGCGGCGGCGCGAAAAAAGAACTGCCTGCGTACGCCAGCCTGCTGCGCTATGGCGAGCCGGCGGCGGTCACGCATTATGTCGAGCGCGCATTAAATCGCGGCTACCGGCATATCAAGTTGCACGAAATCACGGTTGCGCCGATCAAGGCCGCGCGCGACGCCGCGGGCCCCGACATTCCCATCATGATCGATTGCAACTGCCCGTGGACGATAGACGAAGCGATCGCGATGGCGCGCAGGCTGCAAGAGTTCAACCCGCACTGGCTGGAGGAGCCGATCTGGCCGCCGGAAGACCATAAAGGCCTCGCGCGTGTGCGCGACTTCGGCGGGCTGCCTACCGCAGCGGGTGAGAACGCAATGCTGCCCGAATTCAAAAGCATGTTCGAGCACGCGGCACTCACTTACGCGCAGCCAAGCGTCACCAAGGTGGGCGGCGTCACGCAGATGCGCAAAGTGATGGCGCTGGCCGAAGCTTTTGGCGTCACCGTCGTGCCGCATTCCGCGTACTTCGGGCCGGGACTGCTTGCGTCCATCCATTGCATTGCTGCGATGGCGGCGCCGACTCTGGTCGAGCGCTACGATGCCGACTTCAAGGAAAACGTCATGCGCGATGCGATCATGCCCGGCAGCAACGGCTGCATCGCGGTTCCGCAGGGGCCGGGCCTCGGCGTCGATCCCGATCCGGCGCTGATCGCGAAGCTGCGCGCGAAGTAAGCTGCATAGCGGCGGGAATCGGGGACGCCAGCCATGGATGGAAGGGAACCCTGCGCGAAATCCCGACTCTGATTCTGTCCAGCTCTGGCGTACACGGAAATGACATGAAAGCACGACTCCTGATCCTCGCTTTGCTCGGCGGCTGTGCCACTGGCCCGGTAGACTATTCGGCGACGCGCGATAGCTGGCAGGGCGCCACCTATGAGACTGCCGTTGCCCAGTGGGGCCAGCCGACGCACATCAGCGCGCTGCCGGATGGCCGCAACGCGTACACCTGGTTTTCGCAATCCAATGGCGGTGGCGGCAGCTGGTACCCGTCTGTCGGCGTGTTCGGCGGCAGCCGCGGCGTCGGCACCGGCGTCGGCGCAGGCTTTGTGCTGGGCGGCGGCGGTCCTGGTGGCGAAGGCGGGCGCTGCGAGCGCACGCTCATCTTCAAAGACGGCCGCGTAGCCGAGCAGACGTGGCAGGGCCAGCCGGGTTTCTGCAGCTACTTCCGGCGCAATTAGCAAAGACATAGCATGACCCGTTCGCCCTGATGTATAGAAGAGCGAAAGGCGCCGTGATAATAGTGCGCCCATTCATGCTTCGATACCTCGGCATGAACGGCCCGAAGTGCGTTGGAAGCTATCAATCCTGCGGTGGAATTTTCTCGTCGCGCACGACTTTCGACCAGCGCGCGACTTCCGACGCCAGAAAATCCTGCGCTGCGCGCGGCGTGGTGATACGCGTTTCCGCGCCAAGCACGAGCAATTTCTCGACGACATCCGGCCGCTGCAATACCGTCTGCAGCGTTGAATTGAGTTTGCTGACGAGCGCAGGCGGCATGTTCTTCGGCGCGGCGACAGCGTACCACGCAAGCACGTCGAAGCCCGGCAGCACGCTTTCGCTGATCGTGGGCACATCGGGCCACAATACGAAACGTTTCTGCGTCGTTACGGCCAGCGCGCGCAGCCGGCCGCTGTCAACGTAAGTGGTGGAGCCGCCAGCCGTCGTGAAAAGTATCGGGATCTCGTTGGCGAGCAGCGCAACCGGTCCGGCGTTGCCGCCTTTATACGGTACGTGATTCATCTGTACTCCGGCGCGTGCCTGAAACAGTACCGCCGCGAGATGCATGCCGCTACCGATGCCGCCGGAGCCGTAGTTGATCTTGCGGGGCGCCGCTTTCGCGCGCTGCACGAGCTCCTGCATGGTCTTCGCGGGAAACGTGGGATTCGACAGCACGACCATCGGATTGCTCGCGACCATCGAGATCATCGTAAAGTCTTTGACCGGGTCGTACGGCAGCGAGCGGTAGAGGCCGGGCGAAGTCGCGTGGCCCGAAGCCATCAGAAACAGCGTATAGCCATCCGGTTCGCTTTTGGCGAGGATAGCCGCGCCGGTGGTGCCGCCCGCGCCGGGCCGGCCGTCGACTATCACTTGCTGACCCAGAAGCCCGCTCATCTGCGCGGCAATCAATCGCGCGGTGATGTCGACGCTGCCGCCCGACACGAAACCGTGCAGCATGCGGATAGGGCGTATTGGGTATTTGTCGGTTTGCGCGGACGCTGAGCTGGCGGCGGTGCTGAGCACCAAGACCAAAACAAATGTTTTTGCCACAGATAAACACAGATAAACACAGGTACAACCAAGGGCCTTGATTGTTCTCGAGAATCCTTTTTTAATTTTCATTTGGGTTATTTGCGTTTAGCGAGAGCCATTCTGTTTCGATTTCATCTGTGTGTATCCGTGACTGCAGCTTGATCTAGACGAATTTCTCAGGCACCGGCCCTTTGGCCACCGGCTGGTACTGGTAGCCCGCCTCATGCATGATGCGCTCGCGCGAGGCGAGCACGTCTTCGCGCAGCTTCGCGAGCTTGTCCGCCCAATAGCAAAGCTTGCCGCCGCGTTTCACGAATTGTCCCGCGATCATTACGCTGTCGACGTCTGCTGCTTCCGCGTACAGCACGACCGCATGCGCGGGATCGCCGCCGGGCATGGCGGAGAACAGGTTCATGCCGGTGGTATCGAAGAACGTAAGGTCCGCCTGTTTGCCCGGCGTAATCGAGCCTATCTTGTGATCGAGCTTCATCGCGCGCGCCCCGCCCATCGTCGCCCAATACAGCGCGTCGCGCGTCTGGGTCGAATGCTGGGTCTTGGCCGGCCATTGGCCGAGCGCGTAGAGGCTGCGGTTATCGAGCTCGCGCTGGTGATGGAATGCATGGCGCGTAACCCACAGCATGGAGCTGTTGAAATAGGGGTCGCAGTCGGAGCCGATCGACGGCATCGCGCCGAACTTTGCCATGCGGCCTATCATCGCCGGCTGCTCATAGTTAAGCATTTCAGTGAAGCAGGTCGCCGTAATCGTGCAGCCGGCATCGAGCACGATTTTCAGCTCGTCTTCAGAAAAACAGTTGCCATGCGCGATGTTGTGGTCGGGTCCGAGCAGTCCATCTTTGGCGAGCCGCGGATAGCCGTCTTCGACCACGCGCTTGCCCTTGCGCCCGTACGAATGCGCCGAGTTGATGAGGCCGAACTCGCGCGCCAGGCGTATGTCGTGGGTCGCCACGTCGTACTCGCCCCAGTCTGGACCGAGGATCGCCATCGCCAGCGAGAGCAAGCCATCGTCGGATGCGAAGCGCCCGGTGCGCAACCGGCGGATTTCATCGCGCGGGTACGGGATCTTGTAGTAGGGCGTCGCGTCCTTGGTGAGCGGCGGCTTCACCGTGCCGCGCGCGAACATGGCGCGTATGCCGGCTTCAACCAGGCCATCGACGGCTGCATCCGTCATCTCGGCGTCCTTGACGATATGGCACCAGTCCATGACGGTCGTCGTGCCGTGGTGGATCTGGTTGAGCGCGCCCATCAGGTTGGCGAGATAGACATCGCGTGCGTTGTAGCGCGTTGCCATGCCCTGATGCATGTTGGCGTGATAGTCGCGGCTGCCGACCCAGTTGCCGCCAATGCCGCGCAGCGCGAATTCCCAAGTGTGGATGTGCGCGTTGATCATGCCGGGGATCACGATGCGGTCGCGGCCATCGACTACCGCTGCGCCGTCGTCGCTGATATTGCGGCCGACGTCGGCGATTTTCGCGCCGTCGATCAGGATGTCGCCGCCGGCGATATCGCCGATTGTCGGATCCATCGAAACGATGGTCGCGTTCTTGATGAGTGTGCGTGGCATTGAGGGCTCTAAGCTCCAGGTTTGCAGGCAGAGGGGGCGGCGCTGCTGCGCCAGCCCGACTATAATCATACCGATTCGGTTTCAGCTTGTGCAGCAGTTCCGGCAGAAGAACTCGGCGTGAGGGGGAAGCATGGGTAAAGAAAAAGCCGTTGTGCGTTACGGGCGCCGCCGCGTGATGAGTAAAGCGCTGCAGATTGCCGGCGCGGTCACTGCAGCGAATATTTTTCCTGGAATCATGAGGTGCGCAATGGCGGCAGCAGTGGTGGAGGAAAGCCCGGTCGTCGAGACGAAGCTGGGCAAGCTGCGCGGCGCGCGCCGCGACGGCGTGATCACTTTCAAGGGCGTGCCGTACGGGCAATCGACCGCCGGCAAGAACCGCTTCATGCCGCCCGTAGCGGTGCCGGCGTGGACAGGTGTGCGCGATGCGCTCGAATACGGGCCGCGTGCGCCGCAGAACGAGCGGGCTTCGACCGCACCGCACCTCGCATGGATACGCGATACCCGGCCCGTCAGCGAGGATTGCCTAAAGCTCAACATCTGGACTCCCGGTTTTAATGACGGCGGCAAGCGGCCGGTGATGGTCTATATCCACGGCGGCGGCTTCATTTCGGGCTCAGCCGGGTCGGCCGGCGTCGAAGGCAGCAATCTAGCCAAACACGGCAATGTCGTCGTCGTCAGCATGAATCACCGTCTCAACATCTTCGGGCACTTCTACCTGGGCGCGCTGGATGCGCGTTACGCGGATTCGGGCAACGTCGGCATGCTCGACCTGGTGGCCGCGCTGCAATGGGTGCGCGATAACGCGGCCGCGTTCGGCGGCGATCCGGGCAATGTCACGATCTTCGGCCAGTCGGGCGGCGCGTCGAAAGTCGCGGTGCTGATGGCCATGCCCTCCGCGCAGGGGCTGTTTCATAAGGCGGTGATTCAGAGCGCATCGTCGCTGCTGCGCATGGCGCCCGCCGCCGACGCGGACAAGTCCGCGCGCGCGATCATGAGCCAGCTCGGTATCGACAACGCCGGCGCCTTGCAGGATGTGCCTGCAGAACAGTTGCTGAAAGCGATGAGCGCGAGCATTACCGCGACGGGCATCGACAATTGCCGTCCGGTTGTCGATGGCCGCGCGCTGCCGGGTCATCCGTTCGATCCGGCCGCACCCGCAATGTCGGCCAAGGTGCCGCTGTTGATCGGCACATGCGAAACGGAGACCGCATTCGATTTTTCGCTGAACCCGAAGAACTTCACATTGAGCGCGGAGGAAGCGCATGCACGCGTGAAGTTCCTGCTCGGTGTAGACGATGCGGGCGCCACCCGCTTCCTCGACGCGTACCGCAAGACTCATCCGGGCGCGACGCCAAGTGAGCTCGTGATCTACATCTTCAGCGACTACAAGTACCGCCAGAACGATATCAAGGCCGCCGAACGCAAGGCAGCGCAGGGCGCGGCGCCCACTTACATGTACTTATTCACCTGGCGCACGCCGGTGCTCGATGGCAATCTGAAGACGCCGCACACGCTGTGCATTCCGTTCGTCTTCGGCAACGTCGACGCTGCAACCGGTATTACCGGCACCGCACCCGGGCGCTATGCGCTGAGCGAAAAAGTGCAGGGCGCGTGGGTCGCGTTCGCGCGTACCGGCAATCCAAACCATTCCGGCCTGCCGGCGTGGAAGCCGTATTCAGCGAGCGAACGCACGACCATGATTTTCGACAATGCGTGCAAGGCCGTTAGCGATCCTGCGGGCGCGGACAGAACGGTGATTAACACTGCGCCGACGTACGTCGCCGAGCTGGCCGGGCGCAGATGAACGATAGAGCGCCGGCGGCCGGGCGCAACGTAGACGACCGCTCGCCAGGGGCAACGCGCAACGTACGCGACCAGGTCAGCCCCGCCGAATGGCGCTTGCGCTGCGAGCTCGCGGCGGCGCATCGCCTGGTCGCGCACTTCGTGTTCGTCGACCTTACGTACAACCACATCTCGGTGCGCCTGCCCGACGAGCCTTCGCACTTCCTCGTCAAGCCGGCCGATGTGTTCATGGAGCAGGTCACCGCTTCTAATCTCGTCAAATACGATCTCGACGGCAACCAGGTCCTCGCGTCGGCGTACCAGGCGGCGCCGTCGGCTTACAACATACACGGCGCGATACTGCGTGAGCGCCCCGATCTCAATGCGATCGTGCACACGCATTCGCCGGCCAATATCGCGGTGTCTGCGCAAAAGCAGGGCCTGCTCATGCTGTCGCAGCAGGCAATGCGCTTTCACGATCAGATCGCTTATTACCCGTACGATGGCGACGACGCGACGAAAGAGGGCGCGGCGCGCCTCGCGCGCGGCATGGCCGACAAATGGCTGATGCTGCTGCACAACCACGGCGCGGTCGTCTGCGGCAAAACCATACAGGACGCCTACATCCACAATCATTTTCTCGAGTTGGCGTGCCGCTCGCAAATCGGCGCGCTGGCCGGCGGCTCCGAGCTCATCACGCCGTCGCGCGAGCTGTGCGAAGAACGCGTGAAAATGTTCGGGCGTGTGGGGCTCTACGATGCGCAGAGCCGCGATTGGGTAGCGGGGCTTGCGCTGGTGGAGCAGAAGTATCCGGACTACAAAATGTGATTGGACCAATCGCGAAGCGCATTTCTCATCATCCCCTTCAAGGGGAAGGTGACATTCGCAATCTGCCATCTACGTTGGAGGAAAGAGAGATGCAACAGCAACATCGTGCGGCGTTGATCGGAGTTGCTTTGGCAATGCTCGGGGTTATCGCATCACCCGCACTCGCGCAAACCTATCCAACCAAGCCCATCCGCTACATCATCGCGTTCCCGCCGGGCGGCTCCAACGATATTCTCGCGCGCATCATAGGCGTGCGCATGACGGAGCTGATGGGTCAGACGGTGATCATCGACAACCGTCCGGGCGGCGGCGGCAATATCGGCGTCGAGGCGATTGCGCGCGCTCCCGCGGACGGCTATGCAATCGGCAATATCAGCGCGACGCACACCATCAACGCGACGCTCTACCCGAAGCTCGGCTACGACATTCTTAAAGACTTCACGCCGATCACGCGCGTGGCCGAAATCCCCATCCTCATCGCGGCGCATCCGGTGGTGCCGATACGCGGGCCCAGGGACCTGATTGCGTTGTCGCAAAAGCGCAAGATGAGCTACGGCTCGTCGGGCATAGGCACGCCGGGCCATCTGGCGGCGGAAATGTTGCGCGCCTATGGCGCAAGAGATCTGCAGCACGTGCCGTACAAAGGCGGCAGTCCTGCTGCGATCGACCTGATCTCCGGCAACATCGAATTGCTGTTCAATAACATGCCGGAGCTCGTGCCCTTCGTGAAAGCCGGCAAGATGCGCCCGATCGCGGTGACGAGCGCCAAGCGGGATCCGGTGCTGCCGGACACGGTGTCGATGATGGAAGCTGGATTCGCAGGGTTCGATCTCGGCAACTGGGTCGCCATCGTCGGGCCCGCGGGCATGCCGAAAGACGCCGTGGCGCGCCTCAACACCGAGATCGTCAAAATTTTGCGCGAGCCGGCGACGCGTGAAAAAATCGCCGCGCAGGGATTCAATATCGTCACCAGCACGCCGGACGAATTGGCGGCTTATATACGCTCAGAGCATGACAAATGGGGCAAGCTCGTGAAGGTGTCGGGCGCCAAAGTCGAATAGTGTTCGCCGGTTAATATAGCGCCGTCGCGATCAACCGGAGGCATCCGTCCCATGAAGATTTCGTGCTCGCTGAAACTCGCCGCGCTCGTCGCAGCATGCGCATGCTGTAGCGCGCCTGTTTTCGCGCAGGACTATCCCAACAAGCCCATCCGCCTGATAGTGCCTTTCGCCGCTGGCGGCGGCTCCGACTTTGTCGGTCGCTTGATCGGCCAGAAATTAACCGACCAGATGGGACAGACGGTGGTCGTCGACAACCGCCCGGGTGCGGCATCGCTCGTCGGCACCCAGATCGCCGCAACCGCCGCCCCCGACGGCTATACGCTGCTGCTGGCGGATTCCGGGCTCACCATCAATATCGCGTTCTTCAAGGACCCGAAGTACGATGCTTTGAAAAGCTTCGACCCGGTCTCGGTCGTCGCGGAAGCGCCGTACATCCTGGTCGTTAATCCGGGCCTGCCGTACTCCGCCAGCCTCAAGGATTTTGTCGCGGCAGCGAAAGCGCAACCCGGCAAGCTCGCGATCGGTTCGGCCGGCAGCGGTAGCGGCACGCACATGACCGGCGAGCTTTTTCGCCTGCGCGCCGGCATCAGCATGATTCACGTGCCCTACAAGAGCGTCGGTCCTGCGATGTCTGATGTGGTGGCCGGGCAGATTCAATCGACGATCACGACGCCCGCAGTCTCGCTGCCGCTGGTTAAAGCCGGGCGGCTGAAGATCCTTGCAGCGGCGGTGCCCAGGCGCAGCAAATCGCTGCCCGACGTGCCAACTTTTGCCGAGGGCGGCGTGCCCGACGTCTACGTGAGCAACTGGTACAGCATCATCACGGTTGGCGGCACGCCGAAGCCGGTGATCAAGCGCCTCAACGACGAAATCCAGCGCGCGCTCGCCGCGCCGGAAATGGCCGAACGTCTCGCCGTCAGCGGGCTCGAGCCCGCGGGCAATACGCCCGAGCAGTTCCGCAAGAAAATCGAAGAAGAGCTGCAACGCTGGTCGCGCGTGATCAAGGACGCGGGGATCAGGCAGGAGTAAGTGGATTGACCCGCAGATGAACGCGGATAAAATCCCCGCGTGCTGATTGCAGTTGTATTCAATTAAATGAGATCGATGAAAAAAAATTCAGCATTCCTGGTGTTGCTCCCTTTGGTTACTGCGGCAATCGCTGCCGATTACCCTGCGCGGCCCATCCGCATGCTGGCGGGCTTCTCAGCGGGCGGCGGTTCCGATCTCGCGGCGCGCACTGTTGCCGCGAAAATGACCGAGATACTCGGCCAGAGCGTCGTCGTCGACAACCGCACGGGCGCGACCGGCGCCATCGCCGCGGAGATGCTTGCCAAAGCGCCGCCCGACGGCTATACGCTGATGATGCTTGCCGTCGCGCAGCTGTCTGCAACCGCATTCGACGACAAAATGCCGTTCGACGTCGTGCGCGATTTTGCCGGGGTGAGTCTTGTTTCGCGCAATCCGTACGTCGTGGCGGTGACGCCCAACTTGCCCGCGCGTACTGTGCGTGAGTTCATCGATCTTGCGAAAGCGCAGCCGGGCAAACTTCTTTACGGCTCGACGGGTATCGGCGGCTCGAACCACCTGGTGACCGAAGTGTTCTGCTCGGCCGCGGGTATCAAGATGACGCATATACCGTACAAAGGGCCGCCGCAGGCGCTCGCTGATGCCGCGGCCGGGCAGGTGCAGGTCGTCTTCGCGAGCATTACGTCAGGCATGCCGCTCGCACGTGCCGGTAAAGTGCGCGCGCTGGCAGTCACGTCGCTCAAGCGTTCGCAGGCTGCGCCTGAAGTGCCGGCGATAGCGGAGACGCTTCCCGGCTACGAAACGATAGGCTGGTACGGCGTGGTCGCGCCGAAAGCGACACCGCGCGCGCTCGTGCAGAAGTTAAGCGAAGTGATCGCCCGGGGATTGAAACCGCAGGATGTCCGCGAGCGGCTCGCCGCCGACGGCTCAGAAGCAGTAGGCAGCACGCCAGCCGAGCTGGACCGCCATATGGCGGCCGAAGTCGCGCGCTTCAGAAAAGTAATACGTGATGCCGGAATTCGACGCGAATAGTAGCTGGCAGCGGCCTTAAAAGCAGTTTGTAGCCGCAGATACACGCAGATGAACGCAGATAAATTCAAAAGATTTATCGTCTGTAGAAGTCATCCTTGGCCTTTCATCTGCGTTTATCGGCGTTTATCTGCGGCCGATTTCGTTTTTGCATCTTCTAGTCCGCCTTGATATTCACTTCCTGGATGACCTTGCGCCACTTAGCAATGTCGCTTTTGACCTGAGCGGCAAATTCCTGCGGAGAGTTGGCGACTGGATCGAGGCCGATCCCGGCGAGGCGTTCGCGCACATCGGCCCGCGCCAGAGCACGGGTAATCTCTTTATGCAGGCGCGCGAAGACGGGCTTCGGCATGCCGGCGGGCACGAACAAACCCTGGAACGTGTCGCCCGTCAAACCTGCAATGCCGAGCTCGCCCATAGCCGGCACGTCGGGCAGCACAGCGGTCCGCTGGTCTGCGGTAACCGCAAGGCCGCGCAATTGTCCCGCCTTCACCTGCGGTGCGAAGCTCGGCACCGATGCGAAACCGATCGGCACCTGTCCCGAGACCATCGCCTGCAACTCCGGCCCCGCACCGTTGAACGGGATGTGATTGAGATCAAGCTTGAACGCGAGGCGGAACATTTCCCCCGACAGATGCGGCGTGGTGCCGGTGCCGGTCGATGCGTAATTGTGCTTGCCGGGCTGCACACGCACGAGATCGATCAGCTCCTTGACGCTTTTCGCCGGGAACGACGGATGCACGGCGAGTATGTTCGGTGAACTGCCGACGCATGTGAGCGGCTGAAAATCGCGGAATGGATCGTACGGCGCTTTTGCATAGAGCGACGGGTTCACGGCGAACGCCGAACTCGCAACCAGCAACGTGTAGCCGTCGGGTTGCGATTTCGCGGCGAGCCCGATGCCGATGTTGGCTCCGGCGCCCGGGCGGTTATCGACGACCACTGTTTGTCCCATGCTTTCGGCGAGCTTCTGCGCGAGAAGGCGCCCGACGACATCGGACGCGCCGCCGGGCGCGAACGGCACGATGATGCGCAGCGGATGCGATGGATAAGGCTGCGCGTCAGCTGACAGCGGCAATGCCGCGGTCGTCGACACGACGGCGATAGACATCACGCAATTGCCGAACGATTTCATAAGCGCTCCTCCAGGCTGCGGGTTTGCCCCGTCGAGTTATCGCAATCATAGCAATGCTGGAGAGGTCGCGCGCTTTTGCGGCAGCGATCGCTTACCTAACTATGTCATGATAGAGAATGAGCCGCGGGTTGCGACCGGTTGCACGCCGGCAGGAGAAAATATGCATCTGCTTAATACAGAACGCGCCGATCGCGCGCTGTTCTCGGTCGCCGCGCTGCTGCTGGCAGCGGGCATAGCCGCTGATTGCGCGGCGCAGCAACCCTATCCCAATGGCCCGATCCGCATGGTTGTCCCTTTCACGCCCGGCAGCGCGAGCGACATCCTCGCTCGTCTAATACAACCCAAGCTGCTCGAGAGCTGGAGCCAGCAGATTGTCGTCGATAACCGGCCAAGCGCCGGCGGCACGGTGGCCGGCAGCATAGTCGCGACAGCGGTGCCCGACGGTTACACGCTGATGCTGACGTCCTCGGGTTTCGCGGGGAGCGCGGCTTTATACGACAGGCTCCCATACGATTCGGTGAAAGATTTTTCCGGTGTCACACAAGTGGTGAGCACTCCGCTGGTGTTGGTCGTCGCACCCGGCCTCGGCGCAAGATCGACGAAAGAATTGATCGCGCTGGCCCGGCAAAAACCCGGGCAGTTCAATTTC
This sequence comes from Betaproteobacteria bacterium, assembly GCA_025363575.1. The sequence continues at coordinate 12,173 of JANYDM010000046.1, forward strand.
AGCTCCTCCGGCATCGGCAGCGGTACGCATTACGCGGGCGAACTGTTCAAGCTCGCGGCCGGCATCAACACCGTGCACGTGCCTTACCGCGGCACCCCCGAAGCGATCAACGACGTGATCAGCGGCCGTATCCAGTTCATGGTCGCGCCGGCATTGCCCGCGATGAGCCTGGTGAAAAGCGGGCGGTTATTGGCGCTCGCGGTGACGACGAAAGAACGGCTCGCGCTGCTGCCGGATTTGCCGACGATAGCCGAAGCAGCTTTGCCGGGCTTCGAGTACGACGGCTGGTACGGCATTTTCGCGCCGTCAAAAACACCGCGCACGATAATCAACAAAATATCGATTGAAGTCGCGCGGATTCTTAAGCTTCCTGACGTTGCCGAGAAGATACTTGCAACCGGTGCCGTGCCCAAATTTTCGACCCCGGCCGGATTCGACAAGCTCGTGCGCGGCGAAATCGTCATGCGCGGCAAAGTGTTCAAGGCAGCGGGCGCGAAGCCGGATTAGCCACAAGCGGAATCCAGGCCGAAGTAGCGGGAAAATCGAAAAAGATGCGGCGCTTGCTTTGATCTGCATCAAGCCCCCCGCCGGTGCCTGCCCTTATCGTACTCGTCAGTATCCGTAGCTACGAATGGGCAGGTGGGTGGACACAATTTCAGACGTTTACAAGTCCTATGTGCAATGTTTTCACTGCGGCCTGCCTGCGCCGCTTGCCGTGGTGTATGCGGTTTCAGTCGACGGCATTCCACGCCCGATGTGTTGCGCCGGCTGCCAGGCAGTCGCGCAGACCATAGTCGACAACGGACTGACTTCCTATTATCGCAATCGAAGCGCACTGCCGCGGCGCGAGGACGGCGCGCCGCAGATGGTGCGTGAGTTGGCTGCCTACAATATCCCCGAGGTCGAAAGCGCGTCGACATGCGATGTCGGCGGCGACGGGCGCGAAGCTGCGCTAATGCTCGAAGGCATTACCTGCGCGGCCTGCGTATGGCTGATCGAGCAGCGGATCGCGCGCTTGCCGGGCGTAACGGGTGTCGAAATCAATTATGCAACCCACCGCGCGCTGGTGCGCTGGGACGCGCGCCGCACGCGGCTCGGCACGATACTCGAAGCGGTGGCCGCACTCGGCTACCGCGCGTATCCGTACGATCGATCGCGAGCGGAGCAGGGCCGGCGTAGCGAGCGCGATCGCGCGCTGTGGCGGCTGTTCGTCGCCGGCTTCGGCATGATGCAGGTCATGATGTATCTGGTGCCAGTGTACGTGACGCGCGGCGAGATGACGCCGGATATCGAACAGCTGATGCGCATCGCAAGCCTGCTGCTCACGCTACCGGTGGTGCTCTACGCGGCGGCGCCGTTTTTTCGCGGCGTATGGCGCGATTTGCGCGCGCGCCAGCCCGGTATGGACGTGCCGGTCGCGCTGGGCATAGGCGTGGCGTTCGCAGCAAGCGTTGTCGGGACAGTGACCGGCCGCGGCGAAGTCTATTTCGATTCGATTACGATGTTCGTATTCCTGCTGCTGGCGGCGCGCTTTCTTGAAATGACGGCGCGCGCCAAAGCGGTGACGGCCCAGGAAGAACTCGCGCGGCAGTTACCGGCGGTGGCCGAGCGGCTGGTGGATTGGCCGGCCAGGGAGCAGACGGAGACTGTCGCTGCTGCTGGTCTACGCAGGGGCGACCACGTGCGCGTTTGTTCCGGCGCAGCGGTGCCCGCGGACGGCAAACTGGTGGCAGGGGAAAGCGAGCTCGACGAGCGGCTGCTGACGGGCGAATCGCGCCCGCGTCCGAGACGCGGCGGCGACGATCTGATCGGTGGCTCATTCAATGTCGGCAACCCGTTCATCATGCGCATCACGCACGTCGGCGCCGATACCGTGGTCGCCGGCATACTGCGCCTGCTCGAGCGTGCAGGCGCCGAGCGGCCGCGTATATCGCGCAACGCGGACTGCATCGCCCGCTATTTCGTGCTGGCATTGCTGTTGATCGCCGCCGGCGTCGGTTTGACATGGTACGCAATCGATCCCGCGCGCGCTTTGTGGATCACAATTGCGGTGCTGGTCGTGAGTTGCCCTTGTGCGTTATCGCTCGCCACGCCGGCCGTGCTGGCTGCCGCCACCAGCGCGTTGCATGCACAAGGCGTGCTCGTCACGCGCGTGGACGCCATAGAGAATCTTGCGCGCGCCACGCATTTCGTGTTCGACAAAACCGGTACGCTGACCACCGGCGACATGCGGCTGGTGGAAGTCGTCGAACTCGCGGACGGCCGCAAGCGGCGCACGCGCGACGAGCGCCTCGCGCTTGCCGCCGCGCTCGAACGCGGATTCGGCCATCCAATCGCGCGCGCGCTGTTGGCTGCGGCGCCTGCGGCCAGCGCGCACTGCGTGCTTGAATGCAAGACCGTTCCCGGCGCGGGCGTCGAAGCTATATTGAACGGTGTGCGCCTGCGGATTGGCTGCGCGCAGTTCGTTGCGGCGCTCAGCGCATGTGCTCTGCCGCCGGAACTCACTTTGGTCGCGGACGATACCGTGGTCGTGGCGCTCGGCGATGATGACGGCTTTATGGCTTTGTTCACTTTCGTCGATCCGCTGCGTGCGCAGGCGCGTGCGGTGGTCGGTGCGCTATCGGGCATGGGCAGGCACGTGCATCTGCTGTCGGGCGATCGTCCCGGCATCGTGAGCCATGTTGCGCGCGAACTCGGTATTCCCGCTTACCTCGGCGGCGCTGCGCCTGACGACAAGGTTGCCTATGTGCGACGACTGCAGCAGAACGGCGCAGTGGTGGCGATGATAGGCGACGGGGTCAACGACGCGGCGGGATTGGCGGCCGCCCACGTTTCGCTCGCGATGGGAGGCGGCGCCGCAATCGCATGCGGCAACAGCGACGTGGTCCTCCTGTCGGGCGGCCTCGATACGATGCTCGCGGCGGTGAGCGTGGCGGAATCCGCCGCGCGCGTCGTGCGCCAGAATCTGACGTGGGCATTTGTCTATAACCTCGCAGCGGTGCCGCTCGCCGCCTGCGGTTATATCTCGCCGCTTCTCGCCGGCGTCGGCATGGCCGCGAGCTCCATGCTGGTGGTTGCGAATGCGCTGCGCTTGCTGCGGCGTCAGCCGCGGCCCGCGCTGCTGCGCACGCAGACGTTGGCGCCTTCGAGCTAGGCGCGCATGGATATCGTTTACCTGCTCGTGCCCGTGAGTCTCGTCCTCGCGTTTCTGATTGGCGCTGTATTCTGGTGGGCATTGGGGAGCGGCCAGTTCGACGATCTCGAAGGCCCCGCCCATCGCATCCTGATGGATGAAGACCAATCCGCCGACAAATGAGGGCGGTTCCCACGGACGATTGACGCCCGGTTGACTTAGATCAAAAGGGACTGCCGCGCAGCGTTTTACCATTCACTCATATTATTCGAGGAACGGTTGTCGATGAGTGAGCAGGGCGCATACAACTACCGTGTCGTGCGGCAGTTCTCGATCATGACGGTGGTGTGGGGCGTGGTCGGCATGCTGGTCGGCGTGATCATTGCCGCCCAGCTGGCGTGGCCCGAGCTCAACGTGGGGCCGTGGTTTTCGTACGGCCGCCTGCGTCCGCTGCACACCAACGCGGTGATTTTCGCGTTCGGCGGCTGCGCGCTGTTCGCGACATCCTATTACGTCGTGCAGCGCACCTGCCATGCGCGACTGTTCTGCGCGCCGCTGGCGGCATTCACGTTCTGGGGCTGGCAGGTAGTGATTGTGCTTGCTGCGATCACCTTGCCGCTCGGCTACACCAGCGGCAAGGAATACGCTGAACTCGAGTGGCCGATCGACATCCTCATTACGCTGGTGTGGGTTTCCTACGCGGTGGTGTTTTTCGGCACGATTGCGCGACGCCGCATCAAGCATATCTACGTCGCGAACTGGTTCTACGGTGCCTTTATTCTGACCGTCGCTTTGCTCCACCTCGTGAACAGCGCGGCGGTGCCCGCTAGTTTCTGGAAATCGTATTCGGTTTACGCCGGCGTGCAGGACGCAATGGTGCAATGGTGGTATGGCCACAACGCGGTCGGGTTTTTCCTGACCGCCGGCTTTCTCGGCATCATGTATTACTTCATCCCGAAGCAGGTCGGGCGGCCGGTCTACTCGTACCGCCTGTCGGTCGTGCATTTCTGGGCCCTGATATTCACCTATATGTGGGCGGGCCCGCACCACCTGCACTACACGGCGCTGCCGGATTGGGCGCAGTCGATCGGCATGATTTTTTCATTGATCCTGTTGGCCCCATCGTGGGGCGGCATGATCAACGGCATGATGACGATGTCAGGCGCGTGGCACAGGCTGCGCACCGATCCGATTTTGAAATTTCTCGTGACGTCGCTCTCGTTCTACGGCATGGCGACGTTCGAGGGGCCGATGATGTCGATCAAGACCGTGAACGCGCTTTCGCATTACACTGACTGGACGGTCGGCCATGTGCATGCCGGCGCGCTCGGCTGGGTCGCGATGGTGTCCATCGGCGCCATGTACTACCTGATCCCGCGCCTGTTCGGCCGCGCTGAAATGTACAGCGTCAAGCTCATCGACGTGCATTTCTGGGTGTCGACGCTCGGTGTCGTGCTCTATATCTCGTCGATGTGGATAGCCGGCGTGATGCAGGGCCTGATGTGGCGCGCGGTGAATGCTGACGGCACGCTCACGTACAGCTTCGCCGAGGCGGTCAAAGCAACCTATCCGTACTACGTAATACGGCTGGCGGGCGGCCTAGTGTTCTTTGCCGGCATGCTGATCATGGCCTACAACGTCTGGAAAACCATCGCCGGCCAGCGCGCGGTCGACGACGCGCGGATACCCGTCGTCGCCGCGGCGCACGCCTGAGCACGGAACGCGCATATGAGCACAAAGCACGACATCATCGAACAGAACTTGGGGCTGCTGATCGTCCTCGTGATCCTCGTCGTCGCGGTGGGCGGGCTCGTCGAGATCGTGCCGCTCTATTTTCAGCGCTCGACGACGGAACCGGTGGCGGGGCTTAAACCGCTGCCCGCACTCCAGCTCGAGGGCCGCGACATCTATATACGAGAGGGCTGCAACACCTGCCATTCGCAGATGATCCGGCCGTTTCGCGCCGAAACCGAGCGCTACGGCCACTATTCAGTCGCCGGTGAATTCGTCTACGACCATCCGTTCGTGTGGGGCTCCAAGCGCACCGGGCCCGATCTCGCGCGCGTCGGCGGGCGCTACTCCGACGAATGGCACCGCATACATCTGAGCAACCCGCGCGACCTCGTGCCCGAATCCAACATGCCTGCGTATGCGTGGCTCGCGCGCGTGCCGGTCGACGCCGAGGCGCTGCCGGCGAAATTGCGGGCATTGCGCAAAGTCGGCGTGCCGTACACGGACGAAGAGATTGCGGGCGCCACTGCGGCCGGCAAGAACAAGAGCGAGCAGGACGCAGTGGTCGCGTACCTGCAGGGGTTGGGTCTGGTATTGAGAAATGTGAGATGACTATGGACTACAGCACATTCGGCAGCCTGATGACCGTAGTGATGCTGGTGGTGTTTCTCGCCATCCTGGCCTGGGCGTGCAGCGGCAGACGCAGCGCACAATTCGACGCGGCGGCGCGCGTGCCGTTCGAAGAAGACGCAGAATCCCCGCAAGCGCCCGCCGGTAATCCGGAAAGACCGGCATGAGCGATTTCTCGAGTGATTTCTGGGCTTACTACGTGGCCGTCACTACGGTGTTCAGCATCCTGGCTTGTGCAGTTTTGCTCTACAGCTGCAGCACCCGGCGTGTGAGCGAGAGCGGGCCGGCAGACACTACGGGGCACACCTGGGACGAGGACTTGAGCGAATGGAATAATCCGCTGCCGCGCTGGTGGATGTGGTTGTTCTACATCACCATATTTTTCGGACTCGCATATCTCGCCCTGTATCCGGGATTTGGCAATTATTCAGGGGTGCTGGCCTGGACGTCGCGAGGCCAGTTTGACGACGAGCAGAAACAGGCCGCGGCCCAATACGGTCCGCTGTTCGACAGGTATTTGCAGCAGGACATCGTGAAGGTCGCCGCTGACCCCGAAGCGCGCGCCATAGGGCAGCGGCTCTTCCTCAACTACTGCGCGCAATGTCATGGCTCGGATGCCGGCGGCGGCAAGGGTTTTCCCAATCTGCGCGATAACGATTGGCTCTACGGCGGCGACCCCGAAACGATCAAAGCCACCATTGCGGGCGGCCGCAACGGCATCATGCCGCCGATGGGGGCGGCGCTCGGCAGCGAGGACGACGTCAAGAATGTTGCGCACTACGTGATGTCGCTATCGGGGCGCACGCACGACGAACTGCGTGCGGTGATGGGCAAGCCGAAGTTCGCCAGCGTTTGCGCCGCGTGCCACATGGCCACGGGCAAGGGCAATCCTGCGCTCGGCGCCCCGAACCTGACGGACGGCACCTGGCTCTACGGCGGTTCCGAAGCCACCATCATGGAAACCATCAGTCGCGGCCGCAACAACATGATGCCCGCGCACAAGGCTTTGCTCGACGACGGTAAGATCCATCTGCTCGCAGCCTACGTGTATTCGCTGTCGATGCCGTCGGCAGAAAAGAAGTAGCGCGGGGGCGGCGCAATGAGCCAGTCGCTTGCCAGGCGCGCGCCCGCCGGCGCAGCGCTGGAACCCGAACTCTACGAGGTCCACCGTACTATCCACCCGCGCGCGGTGCATGGCTGGTTCGCGCGATGGCGCATCGCACTCGTGCTGCTGACCCAATCAGCGTTTTACGGGGGCGCGTGGCTCAGCTGGAACGGGCGGCAGGCGGTCTTGTTCGATCTTGCCGCGCGCAAGTTCTATATCTTCGGCATGGTGCTGTGGCCGCAGGATTTCATTTTCCTGACCGCGCTACTGGTGATATCGGCACTGTCGCTGTTTCTGTTCACAGCGGTGGCCGGCCGCTTGTGGTGTGGTTATGCATGCCCGCAGACCGTCTACACCGAAATCTTCATGTGGATAGAGCAATCAATCGAAGGCGACCGCGTGCAGCGCATCAAGCTCGACCGCAATCGCGCGGACGTCGAAAAGCTGTTCAAGAAAATTTTCAAGCACCTCCTGTGGATCGCGCTCGCGCTGTGGACGGGGTTCACCTTCGTCGGTTATTTCTCGCCTGTCCGCGGACTGATGATGGAGTTTCTGCAGACGCGGCTGGGCCCGTGGGAAACTTTTTGGATTCTGTTTTACGGGTTCGCGACTTACGGCAATGCGGGGTGGATGCGTGAGCAAGTGTGCAAACACATGTGCCCGTACGCGCGCTTTCAGAGCGTCATGTTCGATTCGGACACGCTGGTCATCACCTACGACGCCGAGCGCGGCGAACCGCGTGGCTCGCGCAGAAAACCCGCCGACTATAAAGCGGCCGGCCTCGGCTCGTGCGTCGACTGCGGCATTTGCGTACAGGCTTGCCCGACCGGCATCGACATACGCAACGGCCTGCAGTACGAGTGCATCGGTTGTGCCGCATGCATCGACGGCTGCGACCATGTGATGGACAAAATGGGCTATCCGCGCGGGCTCATCCGCTACACAACCGAGAATGCCGTGCACGGCAGGTACCGGGACCGCGACATCCTGCGCCACGTATTGCGGCCGCGCACGCTCGTTTATGGCGTGATCCTGCTGGCGGTCGTGAGCGCATTTACGTCTCTGCTCTGTCTGCGCGTGCCGCTCAAAGTCGACGTATTGCGTGATCGCGCAACGCTAGTGCGGGAATTGAACGACGGGCGCATCGAGAACGTTTACCGGCTGCAAATCATGAACACGACCGAGCAGGCGCGGCAGTTCGCCATCGGCGCTGGCGGCTTGGACGGGCTTGAACTGGTCGCCGTGCTGCCCGTTAATGTGCCTGCGGCCAGCGCCATCACGCTGCCGGTGGCACTGCGTGTCGATCCTGCCAAGACGTCAGCGGGCTCGCACCCGGTGCATTTTTACGTCGAGGACAGCACGGACGCGCGCATCAAGGCCGATGAGAAGTCCATATTTTTTGTGCGCTAATCGGAAAAATCACATGACTACCCTGCTCGATAACCTTCTGGCGAAACCGTGGTACCGCGAACCGTGGCCATGGCTGCTCATGACCGGGCCGGTCATTGTCATCCTCGCCGGCTTTTTCTCGCTGTGGCTTGCGGTGAAATCGGATGACGGCCTGGTAGCCGACGATTATTACAAGCGTGGCCTCGCGATCAATCAGACTTTGTCGCGCGCAATGCGCGCGGAGCAACTGGCGCTGGGCGGTCGCGCCGAGTTGACTGCGGATGCCGTGCGGGTAACCCTGACCGGCGCCGGCACGCTGCCCGCATCGTTGCGCCTGCGGGTCGTGCATCCAACGCGCGCGGTTGCAGATCAGCTAATTGAGTTGCATGCGGTGCGCTCCGGCATATACGAAGGCAGGCTTGCGACGCCTGGCGCGGGACGTCGCGTCGTAATGCTTGAAGACATGGCGAAAACCTGGCGCCTGGCCGGTGAATCCACGGAAGGCACGAAATTCATCGTGCTGGTGCCGCAGTAGGCGGAACAGCGGCCGGGGTAACGGAGGTGTGTATGCAACGCGCGATCTGGGTGCTGTGGCCATCGTTCATCGTCGGCGGTATTGCCGAGGCGGCTTTCTTTACGTTGTTCGATCCGATCGATCTGCACCTTTTCGGCGACCCGCTGAACTTGAGCCGCACCGCGGCCTATACGATAGGCTTCTTCGGCTTCTGGATGTTCGCGGCGGCATCGAGCGCATTGACGTGCTTTCTACAGCGGCCCGCGGGCGACATCAATAATCTGTGTCCGCTGGAGCCGACCGTGCGGCCCACCGGTTGTCCCAAACGCGAAAGCCCGCAGGATTACTGTGAATAAGGTAAGCCAGCGTACAAACGGACGCCAGTCCGCTATGGCCTGATGGTCAAGGCGACGATATTTGACCCATGTCAAGGATACGCACCGCCCGTAGGGTATGCTGCAGACATAGCCTTTGTGCGCGAGTTGTTCGAGGCAATGCCGGCCGCAGAGCCGGCTCTAACCCAAGGAGCCGGATATGAACCGCAAGTCGCCGATAGTGCTGGTACTGATCAGCGGTCTGGTCGTCGCGGGCTGCAACAACCGTAGCGATCCGTATGACGTCACCAGGATGGATTTGAAACCCGCACCAGCGGTGATTTCGGCCGAGCGCCATACCGGCGCATTCGCGTCCGGCAACTCACTCAGCCTGACCTCGCAATTGAAGCCGCTGGATCCTTCGCCGGTGAAGGAAGTCAGGTTGGATACGACGCACAAGATCATCGAAATCGCCCCCGGCGTGAAGTTCAGCGCGTGGACGTTCGGTGACCAGGTGCCGGGACCTTCAGTACGCGCGCGTGTCGGAGACAAGATCCGGTTCTCGATGACGAACCGCAGCGACGAAACGGTGCCGGGCATCCGCTTGACGCAAGCGCCAATGATGCACTCAATGGATTTTCACGCGGCTATGGTGTCGCCGCAGGACAAATACCGGTCCGTCGCGCCGGGCCAAACCATCACTTTCGAATTTACCCTCAATTATCCGGGCATCTTCATGTATCACTGCGGAACGCCGATGATATTGGAGCATATCGCGTCCGGCATGTACGGCGCGCTCATCGTCGAGCCCAGGGAAGGCTACCCGACAAAAGCCGACCGCGAGTACGTGGTGATCCAAAGCGAGTTTTACGCCAAGCTCGACCCGGAAAAACGCCAAGTCGACGGCGCACCACTCTATGTTCTGGATGGAGACAAAGTGCGCGCGGCACAACCAAACTACACCGTATTCAACGGGGTTCACAACGGCATGGTGAGGAAGCCGCTGCCGGCAAAGCCCGGCGAAAAGGTGCGCCTGTTCGTGCTCAATGTCGGTCCGAGCAAGACCTCGAGTTTTCACGTCGTCGGCACCATTTTCGACCGCGTGTGGATCGACGGCAATCCGGACAACCAGTTCCGCGGCATGCAGACGGTGCTGCTCGGCTCGTCGAACAGTGCCATCGTGGAGTTCTACATTCCCGAAAACGGTTCGTACATTATGGTCGATCATCATTTCGCTAATGCCTCGCAAGGCGCGATAGGTCTGATTTCGACCACCGCAAAATCCGACGAGGGTGATATCGAGCACCACAACATGGAAGCCTCGGCTTCGCCCAGCGACCCTGCCGCGATAAAAGGCAAGCAGGACTTCGAAAGCAAGTGTCTCGCGTGCCATAGCATAGGACAGGGCAAGAAATTCGGCCCCGACCTTGCTGGCGTGACCAAGCGCCGCAGCGCGGACTGGCTGTCAAAATGGTTGAAGTCGCCTGAGAAGATGCTGGAAGCCGATGCGGACGCGAAAACCATGCTGAAGGAGTTCAACAACATTCCGATGCCGAATCAGAATCTCAGCGATGCAGAGATCCGTCAGTACATCGATTACTTCAAGTGGATCGATGCGCAACCTGCCGGTGCGCCGGCAGCCGCGCACTGAGTTCCGAAATGGTCACGATATTCTCTCGGATAATACTGGCGACCGCTCTGACCCTCTGCGCGCTGCCGGGTTGGACGTGCGGTTTTTGCGTCGAAGACAAGGTTGCGGCGGTTTACGACCATGCGGTCGTAACCGCGGCTATCGCTCGCCGCCATCAAGTTGCGTTCTTCGGGATCGAGGGCCGGCTGGCAGGCAACGCCGCGGAAGCGCGCGGCCTGGAGCGCATCGCTGCCGGCGTCCACGGCGTCGACGACGGCAGCGCCAGGGTGAATACTGAATCCGCTTCTCTGTCGGTGGCTTTCGATCCAGCCTCTGTATCCTATGCTGTATTACATCGCTATCTGCAACGCAGGTTCTCGCCACGAGGACTGGTACTGTTGCCTTTGCGCATAATGGAAAAGTCTGCGGAACTGATTACCGCAGTGCGCCCCTGAAAGGGCGGCAAAACATGGCAGGCGATCCGGTTGATCGCAGTTCGCGCTCTCAAGCATCCGGATGGGCCTTGTGGGAACTGGGCTTCCGTCCCTTATTCCTCGGGGCGGGCATCTTCGCGGTAGTCGCGATGCTGCTGTGGCTGGGACAATTTACCGGCACTCTTAGTGGCATCGCTTATCTCACGGATCCCTACTGGCACGCGCATGAAATGATTTTCGGCTATGCGATGGCGGTGATCGCGGGCTTTCTTTTCACTGCCGTGCGCAACTGGACCGGTTCTGCCACCCCTTCCGGCTGGCGGTTAGCGGGCATTGTGGTCTTGTGGGTAGCGGGTCGAGTACTGCTCGCTACGCCGTGGCCGATAATCGCCGCGGCCTCAGACACGGCATTCACTCTCGCGGTCGCGACGGGCATTGCCGTGCCGCTGATCTCGAGTGGTAATCGTCGCAATCTGTCTTTCATTGCCCTGTTGCTGGTGCTGGCAGGCGCGAACCTGGTTTTCCATCTGGCCATGAATGGCTTTTTGCAGATTCCGGTGCGCAACATGCTCCAACTTGCGCTAAACGTCGTTGCGTTGATCGTCGCGTTGATCAGCGGCCGGGTGATTCCCATGTTCACCGCGAATGGTGCGCCAGGAGCGAAGCCGGCGCGCAAGGCAGTCGTCGAATTCGCAGCTATTGCTGGTCTGATTTGTCTGACTGCCGCCGACTTTGCGCGGACGCCGCCAGTGGCGATTGCGATCATCGCGGGGGCCAGCGCCGCTGCGCATGGCGTGCGACTGGCGCTGTGGCAGCCGTGGCGCACGCTTGGCCGGCCGATTCTGTGGATTCTGCATGCATCGTATGCGTGGTTGGTGCTGTATTTGGTGCTGCGGACATTCGCGGAGTTCGGCATGATATCTCCCAGCCTCGCGACTCATGCACTGACCGTCGGTGCAGTAGGCGGCATGACGCTCGGCATGATGACGCGCACTGCACGTGGCCATACCGGACGGCCGCTGCAGGCCGGAAAGGCGGAAACGCTCTGCTATGCGCTGATCAACCTGGCAGCGCTGGCGCGCGTTTTTGTTCCGCTCGCACTGCCGGCTTTTTATAGCGATGCAGTCGTAATTTCAGGCTTGTTATGGAGCGCGGCATTCGCTGTGTTCGTGTTCAAATTCAGTCCGATTTTGACGCGTCCGCGCATCGACGGACGTCCGGGTTAGTTCTGAGACCGCAGCCGAGGTGTAAAACACGTTGGCATCGCGCCAGTAGTCGACGCCGGAAGCGTCGCGTCCCGTGCTAGGCTCGCGGCGGGCATACAACGACGGGGCAGGATGACTCGATGGAGGCGAATGCGGATGATCGTGCCTGGTGGCTGAAGCCATTACCTGAGATCGAGTCCGGACTGGCGGCAACCGCCGGCGGCCTTTCAAAGCAGGAGGCCGGCGCGCGGTTGGCCCGCTACGGGCCGAACCTGTTTCGGGATCATCAGAAGCAGACCGCGCTTGTTCAGTTTTTGAGCCGTTTCAAGAATCCGCTCGTCATCATTTTGCTCGTGGCCAGCGTGATTTCGGCGTTTACAGGCGAGATGGTGAACTTCGTCATCATTTCCCTGATGGTGTTGCTGAGCGTGACGCTGGATTTCGTGCAGGAGTATCGCGCCGGCAAAGCGGCTGAAAAATTGCGTTTTGCGGTTGCGGTGCGCGTTACCCTGATACGGGACGGCAAGAATCTCGACGTGCCGGTTGCTGACGTGGTGCCGGGCGATGTCGTAGTGCTGTCGGCCGGCGACCTGATTCCCGCTGACGGCCTGGTGCTGGAGGCGCGCGATTTTTTCGTCAAGCAGGCATTGCTGACGGGTGAACCGTATCCGGTCGAAAAGAAGCCCGGCATGCCGGCCGCGGATGCGACGGATATGCAGGACGCTGCCAATGCAGTGTTCGCCGGCACTTCGGTTGTCAGCGGAAGCGCGCGCGCCTTGATCGTGAAAACGGGCGCGGCCACCGCGATAGGTGCGATTGCCGATAGTCTGGGCCGGGAGGCTCCGCCGACGGCTTTCGAGATTGGCACGCGGCGTTTCGGCATCTTGATCATGCGCCTTACCGTGTTGCTGGTTCTGTTCGTGCTGCTCGTCAATGCGATGTTTCACAAGCCATGGCTGGATTCTTTCCTGTTCGCCGTCGCGCTCGCGGTAGGCCTGACGCCGGAGCTGCTGCCGATGGTGGTGTCTGTCACGCTGTCACGCGGGGCTTTGCGCATGGCGGAGAAGCGCGTGATCGTAAAGCGGCTCGCTTCCATCCAGAATCTGGGCTCGATGGACGTGCTCTGCACGGATAAAACCGGCACTTTGACCGAAGCGAAGATCCATCTGGAGCAGCACGTCGATGCGCAGGGCAGGCAAAGCGAGCGCGTGCTGGAACTCGCTTATCTCAACAGCTTTTTTGAGACCGGTCTCAAGAGCCCGCTCGACGAGGCGATACTCGAGCACCAGAACATCGACACCACGGCGTGGAAAAAAATCGATGAAGTGCCATTCGATTTTGAGCGCCGCCGCGTCTCGGTGCTGCTCGACAACGGGAAGCAGCGAATCCTGGTGGTGAAAGGGGCGCCGGACGACATTGTCGGATTCTGCACCTTGTGCGAGGAACCCGGTCCCGGCGCCGGCAGCGAATGTGCGATGGATGAAGCCACGCGGATTCGCATACGCGCGCAGTACCATGCGCTGGAAAGCGAAGGGTTTCGCGTATTGGCGATCGCCTGGCGCGACGTGCCGCTGGACCACCCGCACGCAGTCGTCGGCGACGAGACGGCGCTTGTATTCGCGGGGTTCGCCGCTTTCCTCGATCCGCCCAAGGCCAGTGCCGGCGCCGCGCTCGCCGCGCTGAGCGCCAGCGGTGTTGCCATCAAGATCGTCTCCGGCGATAGCGAGCTCGTAACCCAGCATGTTTGCGCCACGCTGAACATTCCGGTATTGGGCGTTGTCACCGGCAAAGAAATCGCGCAGATGGACGATTCCGCGCTGCGGGTGCGCGTAGAAACAGCGAATCTGTTCTGCCGCGTCAACCCGTCGCAAAAAGACCGCATCATTCTGGCGCTGAAGGCGCGCGGCCATGTCGTCGGCTATCTTGGCGACGGCATCAACGATGCGCCGTCGCTGCATTCGGCGGATGTCGGCATATCGGTGGAATCCGCGGTCGACGTGGCCAAAGAAGCGGCAGATATTATTTTGCTTGATCAGGACTTGCAGGTGCTCCACCACGGCGTGCTCGAAGGCCGGCGCACCTTCGCCAATATCATGAAGTACATCATGATGGGAACGAGCTCCAACTTCGGCAATATGTTCAGCATGGCGGGAGCTTCCTTGTTTTTGCCGTTTCTGCCGATGCTGCCGACTCAGATCCTGCTCAATAATATTCTGTACGACCTCTCCGAGATCCCCATCCCGCTCGACACGGTCGATCCCGGGCAGGTGGATCGTCCGCGCGTGCTCGACATGACGTTCATACGCAACTTCATGCTCGTGATCGGGCCGATCAGTTCGCTGTTCGACTTTCTGACTTTTTACGTAATGCTGGCCGTGCTGAATGCGGACGAGAAGCTGTTTCAGACCGGCTGGTTCGTCGAGTCGCTGACTACCCAGGTGCTTGTCATATTCATCATCCGGACCCGTGGCAATCCATTCAAAAGCCGCGCGCATCCCGCGCTGGTGGCGACATCGTTTGCCGTGGTGGCGCTCGCGGCGGGGTTGCCGTTCACGCCGCTGGGAACCTATTTCGGATTCGTCGCGCCGCCGGGCCGGTTCTATTTGATTTTGGCGGGTATGGTCGCCGCCTACCTCGTGATCGTCGAGGTTGCGAAGCGGGTGTTCTACCGGCACTACAATCTCACGCCGGCGCAGAAATCCTGATCGGTCGTTTGCCGGTCGAGGTGCAAAAAAAGACGCGGGCGTCACGCAATATTTGCGCCGCTTTTCGCGGCGGGGCCCTCATTGATCCCACGAGTAGAAGCGCTGGATCGCAGCGATAACCAGCGCGGTCGTCCAGCCGAAGATGATCATGCCATTGGCGCCTTCGAACGAGCCGAGCAGCCGCCAGTCGTGCGAGAGGACGACGTCGCCATAACCGACGGTCGTAAAACTGGCCGTCGAGAAATACAGCGCTTCTTCAAACGACGGAATCGCGCCGGCGGCGACGTAAACGGCAGCCCACATCCAAACATCGATGATGACTGCCAGAAACATGAACAATACAAACAGGACGATGATGAGCGTCGCGTGGTGATGCTCGAATTCGCGCTCGCGCGTGCGCAGGCGTTCGAGTGCGCGGAGGCCACCCAGCATGAAAACTGCCTGAATGATTACGCTGGCGCCGACCAGGCACCCGCCCAGGATGATTTGATTTACCACTCGTATTCCTCCGGCCCTCGCCCCCGGAAATGCGCGGCATGCGGGCGGCTATTTTTTCCCGCGCGTTTTACGGTCGGGCGACCTGACCATCAGGACGGGAACCGGCGACGTGCGCAGGACGGATTCGGCGTCGCTGCCAAGGGCCATGCGGCTGAAACCGCGATGGCCGTGAGTTCCCATGACAATGAGGTCGGCTTTCCATTTTTTCGCCTCGCGTACCACGATATCCGACACGGGTTGCCCGGCGGTTTCGAACAGAGCAGTGTCTACCTTGACGCGATGCTTGTGCACGAGGACGAGCGCATTCTTTATCGCGCGTTTCCCGGCGGCACGCAGTGCATCGAGCAGGTTGCCGGCATTGATGAGGCTTTCGATATTTTGCGCAATGACGAATTCGTCCACCACGCTGATCAGGCGCAGCCGCGCGCGCTGGTCAATCGCTACGCGTACCGCTTCCTGCAGTCCCAGCGTGGAGGTGTGACTGCCGTCAACGGGGACCAGTATTCGCTGATACATGATGGCTCCTTGGCAAAAGTGGGTGAAGAGCCGCACCAACCCTCGATCCACGACCGGCCCGGAACCATTTAATACCCGCGGGTAACAACATCATTTGATCCAAATCAAGCTGCGCGCCTGACGGCGGCGTCAAAGTGTGTCCATGCGATACCGAAAAGAATCGAAAAGCATGCATTCACTGACTGGCAGGTTGTCCGGATCACGGTCGATCAGGCTCACGCGCATAAAATACGCGCGCCTGTACCTGGAGGGGTCGACTTGCGCTGCGGTTTTGCGCGCAGGATTAAACCGCAGATGGAGGATGTCGATGAAATCGATGCTCACGCTATGCTTTGTAATGCTTGGCGTCTCCGCGGCGGTCAGCGCACAACCCACGCGCGACCCGACGCGCGGCGAGCTGCTGTATACGACACATTGCATTTCCTGCCACACTGCCCAAGTCCATTGGCGGGAAAAGAAAATCGCCGGCGACTGGATATCCCTGCAGTTCCAGGTGCGCCGCTGGCAGGGCAATATCGGACTCGGATGGAGCAATGAGGACATTGGGCAAGTCGCGCGCTACCTGAATGCACTCTATTACCGCTATCCCGCGCCGGATTGAGCGGGCAATATTGAAATACCGCTGGACTGGAAGCAGACAGTTATCGGCTTGAATTAGCCTGCTGCGCGATTACTGACGGGCGCCCGCGCATTGCCCCAGTAGCTCGCGCAGGCGTACGGGGTCTTTGATCTCGATACTCTTGTTCTGCACCGCGACGATGCCTTCGCTCTGGAAATGCGAGAAGGCGCGGCTGACGGTTTCGAGTTTCAAGCCGAGGTAGCTGCCGATCTCCTCGCGCGTCATGCGCAGGATGAACTGCGTCGCCGAGTAGCCGCGCGCGGCGAAGCGTTGCGACAGGGTGAGCAGGAACGCGGCGAGCCTCTCCTCTGCTCGCATGCTGCCGAGCAGCAGCATCACGCCATAGTCGCGCGCGATCTCGCGGCTCATGATGCGGTGAAAGTGCTGCTGCAGGTTGGGGATGTCGCGGCTCAGGCGCTCGAGCTCGCCGAACGGGATTTCGCACACTTCGCTGTTTTCGAGCGCGACTGCGTCGGAGAGGTGCTTGCCCGAGCCGATCGCGTCCATGCCCAGCAGTTCGCCCATCATGTGGAAGCCCGCGACCTGCTCGCGGCCGTCGTCGTGCATCACGCAGCTCTTGAGAAAGCCGGTGCGCACGGCATACAGCGACTGCAGCGGGTTGCCGGCGCGATATAGATAATCGCCGCGCTTGACTGCGCGCTTGCGGTTGACCAGCGAGTCAAGACGGTCAATTTCCTGCAGGTCGAGCCCGGCCGGCAGGCAAAGTTCGCTCAGGCTGCACGACGAGCAGGCGCTGCGCAGTTGGGCGACGTTGATGGGGATGGTTTTGGCTTGCATGGACCGCTGCCGGTAGATGGGCATTGATTTTACGTGGTTCTTGACGTGGATCAAACCGGAAATCCGCGCTTGCCGAATAATCATCGTCATCATGCCTGTAACGACAGCCACAAGCCCGCCGCCGGCGGCATCGCGGGTCGAGATCGACTTCGATATTATCCGGCAATTCGACCAGCACGGGCCGCGCTACACCTCCTACCCGACTGCCGACCGCTTTGTCGAATCGTTCGACGCGGCGGCTTATGAGTCGTGGCTGGCGCGCCGCAACGTCGGCCCTATTGCGCGGCCGCTCGAATTGTACGTACACCTGCCGTTTTGCAGCACGCTGTGTTTTTATTGCGGCTGTAATAAAGTCATTACGCGGGATGGCGCCAAAGGCGATATCTATCTCAAATACCTGTGCCAGGAAATCGTCCTGCAGGCCAGCGCGCTGGCCGACGACAAAAAGGTCGCGCACATGCACTGGGGCGGCGGCACGCCGAATTTCTTCGGCCTGGGGCAGCTCATAGATCTGACGAGGCAGTTGCGCGGTCATTTCGATTTCGACCTCGCTGGCGATTATTCGATCGAGCTCGATCCGCGCACCGTGGACAACGCATACGTCTCCGGATTGCGCGAACTGGGTTTCAACCGTGTGAGCATAGGCGTGCAGGATTTCGATCCTGACGTGCAGCGCGCGGTGCACCGCATACAAAGCGAAGCGCAGACGCGGGTAGTCATCGACGCGGCGCGCGCCAACGGCTTCCGCTCGATCAACGTCGATCTGATATACGGGCTGCCGAAACAGTCGCTGTTGAGTTTCGAGCGCACGCTTGAGCGCGTGGTCGCTGCGGAGCCCGACCGCATTGCCGTATACAACTACGCGCATCTGCCGAACCTCTTTAAGCCGCAGCGCCGCATACAGGTATCCGACCTGCCGACGCCCGAGATTCGGCTCAAGCTACTGGCGCTGGCGATCCGCTGGCTAAATTCGGCCGACTATCAATATATTGGGATGGACCATTTTGCAAAGGCGACCGACTCGCTGGCGGTAGCGCAGCGCCGGGGCCTGCTGCACCGGAATTTTCAGGGCTATTCGACGCATGCAGACTGCGATCTGCTCGGACTCGGGGTGAGCGCCATCGGCAACATCGGCCCGACTTACAGCCAGAATTTCCGCACGCTCGAAAGCTATTACAACAGTCTCGACCACAACGAGCTGCCCGTCATGCGCGGCATCGAGCTCTCCGCGGACGATTTGCTGCGGCGTGCCGTAATCGGGGCGCTCATGTGCCACTTCGCGGCGATCAAGGAATCTTTCGCAATCGCCTACCTGATCGATTTCGACAAGCATTTCGCCACCGAGCTCGCGGAACTGCGCGACTTCGCAGCGGCGGGCCTCGTCGAACTCGACGACTTCGAGATACGCGTCACGCCCAGAGGGCGGCTGCTTGTGCGCACTATCGCGATGGTCTTCGACCGCTATCTGCGCCAGGACCGCGAGCGCCGCCGCTATTCGCGCGTGATATGAGCGCGCTGCTCGAACTCGCGATGGCCGCGGCTTTGTTGGGCGGTCTTGCAGGCGGCGTGCATTGCGCCGCCATGTGCGGCGGGATCGTGCATGCGCTCTGCGCCGCGCCTGGCGCACGCGGGCCATCCATGCGTTACCTGATCGGCTACAACATCGGTCGCATCGCGAGCTACGCGTTCGCCGGCGCGATTGCGGGAGCGGTTGGCCAGGCAGGCCTGTTGACGCGCGCGGCGCCGGTTTTGCAACCATTGTTGTTCGCGCTGGCGGGCTTCATGCTGATGGTCCTCGGGTTGTACCTTGCCGGCCTGCTGCCGCTGATGACGCGTATTGAGGCGGCTGGCGCCAGGCTGTGGCGTGCGATACAGCCGTGGACACGCGGCTTGCTGCCGGTAAATTCGCTGCCGCGCGCGCTGGGTATCGGCGCGTTATGGGGCTGGTTGCCGTGCGGCATGGTCTACGCGGTGCTGTTGACGGCGCTGGCCATGGGCAGCGCCTGGCAAGGCGCGGCAGTGATGCTCGCATTTGGTTTGGGGACGCTGCCGAACCTGCTTGGCATCGGGCTGATGTGGAAACGGGTAGGTCTCTTGCGCCGCGCCGGCGCGCTGCGCCGCTTCGCCGGTTGCACGGTCGCCTTGTTCGGCGTCTACAGCCTCACCGGATTGTTTCGGCCGCCAATGCTTATGGGTAATGGTTTGCTGTGCTACGTCGTGCCCGGCCTTGGCACGTGGTCGCAGTGAGCTGGCGCGATGTTGACCCAAATCAATATCGCGCATCGCGCGGCTGCTAATCTGTATTTGTCGTTCTTTTAAACCGCTTTAACGGAGGTCATATGTACAAACGCATTCTGCTGCCCACCGACGGCTCGAGGCTTTCGGCTAAAGCCGTCAGGCAGGCCGTGCAATTCGCAAAATCTACCGGCGCGAAGCTGACCGCCATTCATGCCTCGCCCGAATTTCGCAGTGTGATGGAGGATGGTTTCATCCAACCCAGCCTCCCGGCCTTCAGGAAGCGGTTCGAGGAGCGGAGCATCGAGCGCTCGCAAGCGGTGCTCAGACCTGTTAAATCAATGGCGGCGGCCGCCGGCGTCCGCTGCGAATGCGTTTCAGTCATCAATGATCTGCCTTACGAAGCAATCATCAAGCAAGCCAAAAAAGCCAGATGCGATCTGATTTTGATGGCGTCCCACGGTCGCACCGGACTGTCGACCATCTTGCTCGGCAGCGAAACTTCCAAGGTGCTTGCCCATTCGAAGATCCCGGTACTGGTCGTGCGTTGATACTGACGGGCTGCCGCTGCCTGAGACTGCGTTCCGCGCCAGTAAAAAGAGAGCGAGCGGTGCGTCTGAACCGTGACGATGTGAGGTAAAGTGCTTTCCTTCGCGCCGCGTGCCCGTTGCGCGGCGCGTCCGGGACAAGGAGGAAGGCACATGGAAGTTAAATCGACTTTGAAGGTGATCAATCAGACGGACTGTCCCGGCCGGCGCGGCGTGACGGACGGGCAGACGTATCAGCGCATGATCGGGTGCCCGGAAATCGTAGAGACCGATCGCGTGCGGCTGGGTCGCGCGACGTACAAGCCCGGCACTTACGAGCAATTGCACTGGCACCCGATAGAGGCCTGCTACTACGTGATTTCCGGACATGCGACAGTGCGCAACATCGAAGGCAAGGAATATGAAGTCGGTCCCGGCTCGATGATCTATGCGCCGCCCGGCATCGCCGGCGCGCACGAATGGGAGGTCAAAGAGTCGCTGGAGCTGCTCGATATCCGCGCGACGACGGAGACCAATCGCAAGATCCAGTACACCGTGGACAAGGAAACGAAGCGGTCGTACATCGATCTCGAGGATCTCGCATACCGCGAGGCAATCAGTTTCAAGTCGCACTATTAAGAGCGGGAATGGGGAATGGGTGATGGGTGACATGTTCACGAACCTTCTTGCTGCTGCGTTTTGTGCGCTGACTGCCGGCGCAGTGCTTGCCCAATCGTATCCGTCCAAATCCATCCGCATGATCATGCCGTTCCCGCCGGGCGGGCCGACGGATATCGTCGGGCGGCTGGTGGCGGCGAAAGTGTCCGAGCAGATCGGCCAATCGGTAGTTGCGGACAGCCGCCCGGGTGCGAGCGGCAACGTGGGGTTGGAGATCGCATCGAAGTCGCCGCCCGACGGCTACACGATAGTCCTGAGCTCGCCGGTGATTGCGCTGAGCCCATTGCTCTATGGCAAGTTGAACTACGATCCGTGGAGAGACCTCGTCCCCATCGCGCTGGTAGGCGCGGTGCGCAACGTGTTCGTCATTCATCCATCCGTGCCCGCTAAAACGCTCAGGGAATTTATTGAGATTGCGCGCAGGAATCCGGGCAAGCTCAATTACGGCTCGGGCGGCGTAGGCACGACGACGCACCTTGCGCCGGAACTGCTCAAGAGCCTCGAGAAGCTCAACATCGTGCACGTGCCGTACAAGGGTTCGGGACTCGCGCTGATCGGGCTTGCCAGCGGGCAGGTGGATATGGAGGTGCTCGCTGCGCCGGCGGCACTGGGGCAGATCCAGGGCGGACGCGTACGCGCGCTGGCCGTGCTGTCACCCGAACGCATGCCCGATCTGCCGAACGTGCCGACTGCGCGTGAGCAGGGTTTTCCGAATTTCGACATCAGCGTGTGGTACGGCATGCTGGCGCCCGCAGGAACGCCGCGTGAAATCATCAACCGGCTCAACGCCGAGTTGATCAAGGCGGTAACGGCGCCTGAGATGAAACCGAAGCTGGCGCAGGCCGGCGTCGAGCCGTTGACCAGCACGCCGGAAGAATTCGGCAAATTCATTCAGAGCGAGGCCGCGCGCTTCGACAAAGTAATCAGGGAAGCGGGGATAAAAGGAGAATAGGATTGAGGAGCGAGGATTGAGGATAGCGTTATTACCTTCGCTTAAGAGCCGGCCTCAATCCTCAATCCTCAATCCTCAATCCTCAATCCTCAATCCTCAATCCTCAATCCTCAGAAGACTATGTCGACCAAAGTAAAACGCATCGACGTCCACAGCCACGTGTTGCCGCGCGAGCTGATCGAGTTGATCCGCAAGAATCCGCGCGCCTATCAGATGCGTGTCGAAGGCATGGGCGATGCGGAAAAATTCGTGCGTGACGACAAGCACGGCACGCCGATCTATGCGGAGTTCTTCGACGCCGATGCGAAAGTCGAGGGCATGGACCGCAAGGGCATCGATATTTCGGTGATCTCCGTGACACCGGTCGTTTTTTTCTACTGGCTTTCCGCCGATGCCGGCCTCGCTGCGTGCCGGGTGATGAATGACGGCATCGCGCGCATGGTGGCCGCGCGCCCTGATCGCTTGCGTGGCATGGCGACGCTGCCGCTGCAGGACGCGGACGCGGCCATCGACGAGCTCGAGCGCGTCGTCAAGGAACACGGCTTCCGCTCGATCGAGCTCGGCTGCCGCGTACAGGGACAGTTGCTTGCCGATCCGAAGTTTCGCCCGGTACTGAAGCGCGCGCAGGAGCTGGGTGTCTTTATCTTCGCGCATCCGTACATCGCGGGCGATTTGCCGCCGGACCTCGGCTGCTATTACCTCGGCAACACGGCGGCGATGCCGTTCGATACTGCGTTGATGGCTTCGCATCTGATGTTCAGCGGCGCGCTCGACGAGCTGCCACAGCTAAAGATGATACTTGCGCATGGCGGCGGCCACCTGCCGTACCAGATAGGGCGGCTCGCGCATGGCTACAAGGTGCGCAAAGAAGCTCGCGCCACCACAAAACATTCACCGCTGGATCTGCTGCGTCGCTTCTATTTCGATGCGCTGACGCACGATCCCGACGCGCTGCGTTATCTGATCGAGAAAGTCGGCGCGGACCGCGTGATGATAGGCACCGACGCGCCGTTCGACATGGCGGAAGACGATCCGATTGCGATGATAGGCGCAGTAAAAGAACTGACTGCGGAGCAGCGCGACCGCATCTACGGCTTGAATGCGCTGGAATTGCTTGGCGAGAAATCCTGAAGTCATGAAGCCGGAACTGCTTTCGCTGACGAAGTTTTACACGCCGACAATGGAAGCGCTCGATAGCACCTATGTCGTGCACAAGCTTTGGGACGCGCGCGATCCGGACGCACTCGTCAAAGAAGTTTCCGCCAACGTGCGCGGCGTGGTGACGACAGGGCTGCTCGGCTGCAAGCAGGCAATCATCGACGCATTGCCCAAGCTCGAGATCGTGGCGTGCTTTGGCACGTCGCACGGCACTCTGCCGCTTGCCGCGGCCAGGGAGCGCGGCATCGTCATTACCAATACACCCGATTGGACAGTCGACGCTGTGGCAGACCAGGCGGTGGGTCTACTCATCGCCACCATGCGCCGCATCGCCGAGGCCGATCGCTTCATGCGTGCCGGCAAATGGGCGGCGGGCGCGTTTCCGATGAGCACCGACTTGCGCGGCAAAACCTGCGGCATCATGGGCTACGGCGGGATCGGCAGCGCGGTGGCGACGCGCGTCGCGGCCTTCGGCATGACTATCTGCTACCACGGCCCGCGCGAGAAGCCGGGTGTTGCGCATCAGTACTACTCCGACCTGCTGAAGATGGCGCAGGCGGTCGATTGCCTGATCGTGACTTGCCCGGAGACGCCGGCGACGCGCGGGTCGGTCACTGCACCGGTGCTCGATGCACTAGGTGCGCGGGGATTCCTGGTCAATGTCGCGCGCGGCGGCATCGTCGATGAAGCCGCGCTGATAACCGCACTCAAGGATGGCCGCATAGCAGGTGCCGGCCTGGAAGTTTTCTGGGATGAGCCTCGCGTGCCTGCGGCGCTGCTTGCGATGGAAAACGTCGTGATGACACCGCACAGCGGCTCGTCGACGCGCGAGATCCGCGAGCATCGCGGCGCGATTCTGCTTGAGAGTCTGCGCGCGCATTTTGCGGGCGAGCCCGTGAAGGACCGGCTGGTTTAGGCGTCTTTCCCCGGCACGCGGCGCCGGCGGCCGTTATCCTTGCACTTCAATCTGCGCGCGTGATGGAATTTCCCGGCGGTCCCGCTGTCTGTATGTATATCACGACCACGTCCGTGGAATTCAGTCATGTCAGCCGGACGATTACCCGCGCATGTATCGAACCTCGCCGCCGCCCTCGCGCTGATGTGCACGGTTGCGCACGCACAGGAAAAATCACGGCCTCCCGAACCTGTTGCGCTGCCGGAGGTCGCGGTAACCGCGTCGGCGACACGCGATTCAGTCGAAAAATCCTATCGCAGGATGCTCCGCGGCATGGAGTTCTTCGACAAAAGCCGGGCGACGGCGCCCACAGCGTCGTTGCGCTTCAAGCTGCTGCCGCGCAAGCGCGACACCAGCATGGAAAATATCCAGCTCGAGATTCTCGGCGATACCGTGGCGTACACGGTGCCGGTCGCGGCGGACAACACGTTCGCGCTCGAGCGACACGCGGACGCGCTCAACGAAAATGCAGTCGTCACGCCGAACCGCCGCTCGCGCAGCATGACTTGGCGCGCGGACATACGCACGCCGGGGTTGCCGCCGAACACGCGGCGGCTGGGTGACCTGCGCCTGGAATGCCAGGTTGGCTTCGAGGCTGACCTGATCTCGAACGTGCGCAACCGCATTGCGAGTCTCTTCGCGGGAATGACGGACTATTGCGGCAGCATCGATCCGCAATATCTGTTCTTCTCCGATCGTCCGTTGTTCAGCGTCACTCTGGTCAACGGCGCGCGCCGCGAAGTGCTGCCCGTTGACCGGATGTACGCCGGCGCGAGTGCCGATCCGGAACTGCCGTCGCTGCTGCAGTATTGCGACTGCGAAGTGCTGCTGGCCCGCACGTACTATCTTCCGCTGGGTGATCGCAGCTGGCCGGATGATACGCGGGTGGAATTTGAATACATGGACGATCGGCAATGATGGCACGCCCGAGCGCACTGCTGCGCGCTTGTCTCGCCTGCGCGTTAACCGCAGGCTGCGCCGCTGGTGGAACGCCGGGGAGGACGGAAGGCACTGCAACGGCGGTGACCGGCGCGATAACCGCCCGCGATGCCGGGGCCGTAGCTGTGGGCACCAGCACCAAGGCCGATGTGGCCGCCGCACTGGGCAAAGCGACGGTCGTTAGCTTCGACAGCGGATTCGAAGTGTGGGTCTATCGGGTGAAAAGACCCACTGACGGGCAAACCAAAAATGGACTCGCAGGTTTGTTCACGGCGAAGCAGACGGACAGGGCGACAGTGCCGGCGGGCGAGTTCGTGGTGCTGTTCGCGCCGTCCGGTGTCGTGAGCAAGACACGGCTAAGACCCGGGGGCGGCTAGCGTACGTGTGCAGAGCGCTTGAGGCCGGCACCGAATGCAGGCAGTATGTCGTGTGCATTGCGTGAGCCAGATCATAGTTACCCGATTCATCATAGCGGCGGCTATTTGCGCGTGGGCTGTACCTGCTTCGGCCCAGCCGCTGCCGAAAGACTATCCGGATAAACCTATCCGCGTCATCGTACCGTCGCCCGCCGGCGGCCCGCCCGACCTGATCATCCGCATGCTGCAGCAGCAATACAGCGCGGCGCTCGGGCAGCAGCTTGTGATCGACAATCGCGTCGGCGCGGGCGGTGTCGTCGGCAGCGCGGTCGTAGCGAAAGCGCAGCCTGACGGCTATACGTGGCTGTTTACGACGGCGTCGCACACCAACACGCCGCCATTCAGCAAAAATGTGCCGTTCGACCCGGTGGAAGATTTCTCGCACGTGTCGTTGGTAGCGCAGAATTTCGGCCAGGCGCTGGTAGTGCCGGCGAATTCACTCGCCAAGGGCGTGCAGGATCTGATTGCGCTCGCGAAGCAGCGGCCCGGCAAGCTCAACTACGCGTCCGCGGGCATCGGCACTGCAAGCCACATACCGGCCGAGGTGATGAAGTCGATGAGTGGCACCGACATCGTCGCTGTGCAATACAAAGGCGTGCCCGAGGCGATGACAGACCTCATGGGCGGGCGCATGGATTTGATGTTCGTCGGCACCCAGCTCGCGCTGCCAATGTCCCAAGCCGGGAGACTGCGCGTGCTCGCGCTTACGGGCGCCAAACGCTGGAAGGGCATGCCGGACGTGCCGACGATGCAGGAGGCGGGATTCAAAGGCTACGATCTCATCAACTGGTTCGGGCTGTGGCTGCCCGCCGGCGCATCGCCCGCGCTGGTCGAGCGCCTGCATCAGGCGACAGTAAAGGCGCTGGCCGATCCCGAAGTGCAGCGGCAATTCGATGCGCAGGGGCTCGAGGGCGTGGGTTCGAAGCCGCCCGACTTTGCGAAATTCGTCGCGAAAGAGTCGGCGTTCATTACAGAGCTGGCGCGGAAGATAGACGCAGCAAAGTGAGGGGAACATGAACTTAAAAACTCAACGCCTGGTTTGCCTCGGTATTTTCACCGTTGCGCTGGTCAACTTCGCTGCGTTCTGGCTGATAGCCGTCTATCTCGGCGGCGATGCCGTGAACGGCAAGGTGCAGGGCGATCACTTTTATCTCATGAGCCATGGCAAATATACCGAGGTCAGTCGCGCGGTGTTCGACTACAGCAAATGGCATGTGTACAGTGTCTGGATCACACACCCGCTGGCTTTCATCGCGGGTTTTTGGTACTACCGATTGCGTGATCAGGCCAGACCGGATAATGCGAAACCCGTCAATCAACGTGGCGAATAAGAACATGAAAAAACCAGTCAATCCCGGCTATCCCGCTGTTGTCCTGCTGGCGATGCTTATCGTGCTCGAGGGTTGCGCGACCAAGACTTACGGCCGGCTCGGCCCGTATACGGACGCCGAAAAATCTGCGATGACCTGCAAAGACACTGAAGTCGAGTACAAGCAAACACTGGATTTCATGAACCAGGTCGGCAAAGCCAGCCAGCCCAGCGGCGCGGACGCGGTCGCGGTGATGATCGATCTGGGCATCGCCAACGAGAAGGAAAAGAAAGAGGCGATGGCAAGCGCGGATCAGCGGTTAGTGCAGTTGAGGGAGCTCAGGCGCAGTAAAAAATGCGACGCGTAGTTGCCGGCGTCAAGTCAATCGTCGATGCCGGAAACGGGATGCCGCCTGATTTGCGAATGATGTCCGCGCGGGTCCTGCGAGAATATGCGCGCTGCTGATGCTCCGTTGGAATCGCTGCCGTAGGCGACAAGCTCGGTGCGCGTGACCGCGTAGTAGTGCGAGCAGCCTACGTGCGAGCCTTGTTGTTTATATTCTTCCGCGACGAACCGCGCCACGCGGTCGGGAGCGACCCAGATCTTGAAGGCCGACGTGCGGTCGCATGTGCGGCCCTGACGCAGCCCGCTGATCTGGTGAATGTAGCCGCCGCCTTCGACGCGGTAGGTATCGAAAGTGCCGGCGGGCACCGTGACCTGTTCCTGCGCCACGACCGCAAGGTCTGCCGTGATGACGAAGACCGCGCCGTCTGCGCGCGTGTATTCATAACGGGTCGTCCATGTCTTGCCGACGCGCGGTTCCGCAACAAACAACTCCATACCGGAAATTGTGGCGCCTATGCCGAGCCTCACGTCATTGCCGAGCCGGTCGGTGATCCAGTAGCCGTCGTTGAATACCAAACGATCCGGCTCGACGCCGGTAATGCGCCACTGATAGCGGCCGTCTTCGACACCGCTGAAAAGATCCAGCGTGCGATAGGTATAGCTGTCGCCGGGTTTTTCGTTGTGCAGGGGTAGTGCGGAGTCGGCCGCAGTCGCCTGGCCGGAGGTCAACAGCAGAAACTTAACCCACAATAGTGCAGCTGGAATTCTTGACATGGTGTTTTTCTCGTCAGCCTTTGGCGCCGATTTTACGCACCGGGCCGTGGAAAATTCAGGAAGTATTAACGCTTTTCCCCCTAAGGCTTCACAAACTTCCGCACCGTCATCCCCGCAGTTTCCGCCCAGTAAACATTCCCTTTCGCATCGGCCATCACGCCTTCGCCAACGCTCTGCGTTTCCGGCTGCGCGCCCATGCCGGGAATGAATGATTTGACGACGCCGTCTTTGACGCTGCCGATCCTGACGCCGCGTTTGACGCCGGGGTTTGATTTAGCGTCCGACGCGTGATCGGCGACGTACAGGATGTCGTTCGCGTCGATGTAGATTCCGCTCGGCCGTCCGAACTGTTTCCACTCCGTCAGGTATTTTCCGTCCTGGTCGAAAATCTGGATGCGGTTGTTGGAGCGGTCGCCGACGAAGACGCGCCCGCTCGAGTCGACGGCGATCGCGTGCGGCACGTCGAACTCGCCGGGGCCGCTGCCTTTTTTGCCCCAGGCCTTGATGAACTTGCCGTCCTTTGAAAACTTCACGATGCGCGCGTTCGACTCGCCGCCGTGGCCGTCCGCGACGAAGATGTCGCCGTTGGCGGCGACCACCACGGCTGACGGCTGGTTGAACGTGTCTTCGCCGGCGCCGGCGACGCCGGACTTGCCGAGCGTCATCAGTACTTTGCCTTCGGGGCTCATCTTGACGACGACCTGGCCTTTGCCGTTTTTGCCTTGCGAGTCGGTAACCCAGATGTTGCCGTCGCGGTCGATGTGGATGCCGTGCGGCTGCACGAACATGCCCGCGCCAAAGCTCGTGATGTATTTGCCCGACGCGTCAAACTTGATCAGCGGCGCCGCGTTTGAGCCCGCGCAGCCTTCCATGCCGCCGCAGCGCTCGAACACCCAGACGTTGCCGTTCTTGTCGACGTCGATTGCGCTCGTGCCGCCCATCTTCCTGCCGTCAGGCAACCGCGCCCAGCCTTCTTCGCGAAACGGATTGTCCTGCGCGTGGATTGCGGCCGAAACTGTAACCAGAGTTGCAAAGACTGCGAGCGCAAGTATCGAGCGACGTGCGTGAGACATGGTGGACTCCCCTTGGAACTGTTTGACTGACGGCCCCGGATCGGTACGTGCCGATTCCTCTTGTGGCGACAGCTTCCACCCCGATTCCTCCGTCGTCAAGCGGCGGAACTCCGCGGGAACGTGTTGAGCGACGTCGGCGTCAACGCACTCCTATGGTGCGGCCCACTCTGTTTTCGAGCGCGGCCATGCGCGATAGCGTACCGACGTAAAAGCGCGGCGCCATTAATTTGTCATCGGGACCGGTTCTTGCGACGCCAACCGATTATCATCGACTCAGCACCGGCATCGACTTCACGTCGGGGCGAACGGCATGGTGACCGCGCCTTGTCCGCAATCTTCTCAGGCGACTCACGGCATGACTTATTGCGCAGGCATCCTGCTGGATGCGGGACTAATTTTTGCGTCCGACTCGCGCACTCATGCGGGCGTCGACAACTTTGCAAAATTCTGCAAGATGACGGTGTTCGACCGCACTGGCGAGCGCGTCATCGTTCTGCTGAGCTCGGGCAACCTCGCCGGCACGCAGGCAGT
Organism: Betaproteobacteria bacterium; assembly: GCA_025363575.1. The sequence continues at coordinate 41,287 of JANYDM010000046.1, forward strand.
GATCAACGTGCTGACGCAGCGCGGCAACGCGGAAGACGGCAAGCCGAATATCTGGACCGCGCGCACGATGTTTGATGTCGCGGTCATCGTGTCGGATGCCATGCGCTTTATCGAGAACCGCGACGCGTCATACCTCCAGCAGAGCGATCTGACCTTCAACGCATCGTTCATCCTCGGCGGCCAGATCAAGGGCGAGCCGGCGCGGCTGTTCAGGCTCTATGCCGAGGGAAATTTCATCGAAGCGAGCCTCGACACGCCCTTCATCCAGACCGGCGAAACAAAGTACGGCAAGCCGATCATCGACCGCGTAATCACGCGTTCCACCAGCCTGCCGGACGCCGTCAAGTGCGTACTGGTGTCGTTCGATTCGACCATGCGCAGCAACCTCTCGGTCGGCATGCCCATCGATCTGCTCTGTTACGAGCGAGACAGTCTTACCGTCACGATGCGCCACCGCTTCGATGAGGGCGACCCGCATTTCGTCGCCGTCAGCCGCGCCTGGAGCGAAGGCACGCGCGCGGTGTTCCGGCAACTGCCCAATTTGAAGTGGTAGACGCTGCGGGCCATCCCCTTGCGTGAATACATACTCGTGACGTGCGAGCACGGCGGCAACCAGGTGCCGGCACGCTATCGTCCGTTGTTTCGCGGCTTGCAAGAATCGCTTCGCACGCACCTCGGTTACGACGCCGGCGCGCTGCGCATGGCGCGCGAGATGTCGGCGGCGTTCCGGGCGCCGCTCGTCACATCCATCGTTACGCGGCTGCTGGTCGATCTGAACCGCTCGATCGGCCACGCGCGCCTGCATGCGCCCGTCGTCCGGGAGACGAGGCATGAAGAGCGCGCGCGCATTATCACCGACCACTACCTGCCTTATCGCACGCGGGCTGAAGAGCTGGTTGGCAAAGCCGTTGCGCGCGGCCGCCGCGTGCTGCACATATCCTCGCACAGCTTCACGCCCGAGCTGAACGGCAACGTGCGGTCCGCCGATGTCGGCCTGCTCTACGATCCCGCGCGGCCGGGCGAGGTGCAATTGTGCGAGCGCTGGAAAGCGGCGCTCGCACGGTCCATGCCGCATTTGCGGGTGCGCCGCAACTATCCGTATGCGGGCAAAGGTGACGGTTTGACCCGGCACTTGCGCCGCCGCTACCGTGCCACCGCCTACCTGGGCGTCGAGCTCGAAATCAACCAGGCCATTGTCGCCGGGCCGCCCCGCCGCTGGAATGCGCTGCGCGCGGCCATCATCGATGCGCTGCGCGCCGCGCTCGCCTCATTTTAAAAGGACATCCGTGCAAATCCGCGCCGGTTTCGAGATTGTCTACGAGTGTCCCCAGCCGACGCCGATGATACTTATGCTGAACATTCATTATTCGCGCGCGTCCGACCTGGCGGTGCCCGATCATTTGATGACTGTCCCGTCGCTGCCCGTCAGTGCTTACCGCGATTCTTTCGGCAACTGGTGTACCCGCATCGTCGCGCCTGCGGGAGAAACGCGCCTGACCTCCGATGCCGTCGTCAACGACAGCGGCATACCGGACATTGTCGTAGCCGACGCGCGCCAGACACCGGTCGAATGGCTGCCCGAGGAAACGCTGGTCTATCTGCTCGGCAGCCGCTACTGCGAAACTGAGCGGCTCACCGCGATCGCATGGCAACTGTTCGGCAGTGGCCCGGCGGGATGGAGTCGCGTCCAGGCGATCTGTGATTTCGTCCACCATCGCATCGAGTTCGGCTACCAGCACGCGCGGAACACCCGCACCGCGTTTGAAGCGTACGAAGAACGAAGGGGCGTATGCCGCGACTACGCGCATCTTGCCGCCACGCTCTGCCGCTGCATGAATATTCCCGCGCGCTATTGCACGGGCTATCTGGGCGACATCGGTATGCCGCCGCCCTACGGGACGATGGACTTCGCCGGGTGGTTCGAAGCCTGGCTCGACGGCCGCTGGTACACGTTCGATGCCAGGAATAACGTGCCGCGCATCGGACGGATATTGATGGCGCGCGGACGCGACGCCGCGGACGTGGCCATTACCACGACGTTCGGCCCCAATGTGCTGAAGAGCTTCAAGGTATGGACGGACGAGGTGGTTGGGCAGTAGCCGACCGGCATGTGCCGATTCCATCCATGAGGACAGCATCCGCTGGCGGCGCGCCGTCAGGACGACCGTTGGCGACCCGAGCGTTTGGTCACGCGTTCACTCCAGCGTAAACCCGGTTGCTGTTGCGAATTTCCCCCATTTGTCGAGCTCGGCCTGGAAGAACTTCGCGAAGTCGGCGCTGCTGCCGCCGGCGGCTTCCATCCCCAGTCCCAGAAAACGCTCCTGCACTTCGCGCTGTCCTAGTATCGTATTGATGTCGGCGTTGAGTGTTGCA
>JANYDM010000059.1 GCA_025363575.1 Betaproteobacteria bacterium
GCCCTGCTGTTGAAGCAGCAGGGCCACGACGTCGTCGGTCTTTTCATGAAAAACTGGGAAGACGACGATGACGAGCAGTATTGCAGCTCACGTGAAGACTTGGTCGATGCGGTGTCGGCGGCCGACCGCATCGGCATCGAAATTGAAGCGGTCAATTTTTCCGCGGAGTACAAGGAACGCGTTTTTAGCGAATTTCTGCGCGAATACCAGTCCGGCCGCACGCCGAATCCCGACGTGCTGTGCAACGCCGAAATAAAATTCCGCTCGTTTCTCGAGCACGCAATCGCCATGGGCGCCGACCGCATCGCGACCGGCCACTACGCGCAGGTGCGCGAAGTCGACGGCCTCTATCAGCTGCTCAAAGCGGAGGACGGCACCAAAGACCAGAGCTATTTTCTGCACCGGCTCAACCAGGCACAGCTGTCGAAAACGCTCTTTCCACTTGGCGAAATTTACAAGCGCGACGTGCGCGATATCGCGCGCAAAAACGGCCTGCCCAACCACGACAAGAAAGATTCGACCGGCATCTGCTTCATCGGTGAGCGGCCGTTTCGCGAATTTCTCAACCGCTATCTGCCCGCCGACCCGGGCGAGATCTGGACGCTCGACGGCCATCTCGTCGGGCGCCATATGGGACTCATGTTCTACACGATAGGCCAGCGTCAGGGCTTGGGCATCGGCGGGCAGGCGCGCGACAAAGCCGGCGCGGCCGGCGAAGGCGATGCCTGGTACGTCGCGGCCAAGGACCTTCCGAACAACCGGCTGCTGGTCGTCCAGGGGCGCGATCACGACGCGCTGCTAAAAACGCGGCTCACCGGCATGGACCTGAACTGGATCAGCGGCGCGCCGCCGCACTGCAACTGGGTATACAACGCCAAGACGCGCTATCGCCAGAAAGACGCGCCGTGCACGGTCGTCAGCGTCGACGCACGGCACTGCGAAGTTGAATTCGCCGAGCCGCAGTGGGCAGTCACGCCCGGCCAGTCCGTCGTTGTCTACGAAAGCCGCGTCTGCCTCGGCGGCGGCGTCATCCAGTAGAGTTGAACGACAGACATCGCAGCAAAACGATAGTTCGCAGAACACGCGGCGTTCCCGCGCGCTCTTGACGCATCGCGCCGGCCGGTAGTAGTCTCGACGCCTCCCCCCACCCCGGATTCACGCGTAAAAAATGGACATCCCAAGCGATAAATTCATCCTCTTCACCCAGCCCGGGTGAAGTAGCTGCCTTCGAGCGAAAGAGTTTCTTTCGAAGAAAAAAGTGGATTTTGTCCCGGTCGACGTCTTCAACGATCCCGGCGGCAAAGAGAAGCTGCTCGCCTACGGCGTGCGCAATGTGCCGGTCGTCGCGCGCGGTGATCAGTTCGTGTTCGGACAAAACCTTGAAGACGTCGCGGAGTTCGTCGGACTGCAGGGCGGCACCGGACACACACCGCTGCCACCCGAGCAGCTGATAGAAAAATGGCGCACCACGCTGCGTGCGGGGCAACGGCTGATGCGCCAGATGCCCACTGAACGGATCAACGAGCTCGTCATCGACAATCGTCCGCGCTCGATTCGCCTGATGGGGCACCATGTATTCCGTATCGGCGAGGCTTATCTCGAAACGGCCGTCGGCGGGGTGGAGTACGCGACGCAGCTTGCCAACGTGCCGCCCGCGGACGGTACCTTCACCACCGGCGAAGAAATCGCGCGTTATGGCGAAACGGTCATAGCCGGCATCGACAAGTGGTGGAATGAGCTCGCTGACAAATCATGCCAGCATAAAGTAAAGACCTTTTTCGGCGCGCAGCCTTTGCACATGCTCTACGAGCGCTCGACCTGGCATTCAGCCCAGCACACGAGGCAACTGGCAGCGGTACTCGAAAGATTCGGCATCAAGCCGGATCGCCCGCTTACCGCGGAAGATCTTGCCGGCTTGCCATTGCCTGAGAGACTCTGGGAATAAATAAGGTATTCGCGCTGCGCGCGCGTGAGGACCTTGCTCCACGCGTATCCCCGCGTCCCGCTACTCCACGCGGATTCCTGCGTCCCGCTACTCCACGCGGATTCCTGCGTCTTGCTACTCCACGCGGATTCCTGCGTCCTTTATCACTTTGCCGTATTTGACGATCTCGGCTTTGATCTGCACGGCGAATTCCGCGGGCGTGCTGCCCACGAGCTCGTTGCCGCCCTGCGTGCTGAGCCGCTCGATGACGTCCGGCATCTTCAGCGCTTTGACCGATTCGCGGTAGAGCCGGTCGACCACGGCTTTTGGCGTACCCGCAGGCGCCAGTATCCCCTGCCATGAACTCACTTCGAATCCTTTGAGGCCCGCTTCATCAAGCGTCGGCACGTCGGGCAATTGCGGCGCGCGGCGGTTGCCCGAAAATCCGATGGCACGCAGCTTGCCCGCGCGCAGTTGCGGTATCGACGTGATGGGCGTGTCGAACATCATCGGCAACTGGCCGCCGAGCACATCGGCGAGCGCGGCGGCACTACCTTTATAAGACACGTGAGTCAGCTTGATCCCGGTCATCGCCGCGAGAAACTCACCCGCCAGATGGTTGGCGCCGCCGAGACCGGTCGAGCCGTACGCAAGACCCGGTTTCGACTTTGCATACGCCAACAGCTCCTGAATATTTTTCGCCGGCACCGACGGGTGCACGACCAGCACGTAGGCGTAGTACGTGCCTTGCGTGACCGGCGCGAAATCGCGCACCGCGTCGTACGGCAGCTTGCGGTAGAGACTGGGATTGAGCACGAACGGCGCGCTGTTGCCCATCACTATCGTATAGCCATCGGCCGGCGACTTCGCGACGAGGTCGGTGCCGATAATGGCGTTGGCGCCCGGCCGGTTGTCGACCACCACGGTCTGCCCCATTGCTTCGAAAAATTTCTGCCCGAGCGTGCGCGCGAAAATGTCGCCCGCGCCGCCGGCGACGTACGGCACGATGAACCGTATGGGACGCTCGGGATAGCTCTGCGCCGCGGCGCTGCCCGTCGCAGTACTGGCAATACTCAGCATCAGCGCGGAAATTACGCAGGCCTTCATTGTTGCTCCTCCGTGCCTTTCTAAAACGTCCACGCCATTTGCGGGAAGGCGATTTCGAGAATAGCATGGCGGCCGGAAATTGCGCTAAACTACGCGGCCCCCCGTCGTAACCGCGGCGCCGTGCGCGCCCGTCAAGCTCATGCTAACGAGTCCTCCCCCGTTCGCCGCTCACTTTCGCGCACCAGGACGAACATGGTGAATGCAACGGTGGCCGCGCGTCGCGCGCTCCCCTCGGTCGACCGCCTGCTCAATCTCGAAGCAGTTACCGCACTCATCACGCTTCACGGCCGTCCGCTAGTTGTCGAATCGTTGCGCGCCGTCCTTGATGGCCAGCGCGCAGGTCTCGCCGCAAACACCGCTGCCGGCACGCCCGACGAAGCTGCACTCATCACGTTGTGCGCCGAACGCCTGCAGATATTGACCGCGCCATCGCTGCGCCCGGTTTTCAATCTCACCGGCACCGTGCTGCACACCAACCTCGGGCGCGCGCTGTATCCACAGGTTGCCGCCGAGACCGCGATGGCGGCGATGACGCGCGCCGTCAACCTTGAATTCGATCTGGGCGGCGGCGCGCGCGGCGAGCGCGACAGCCACGTCGAAACCTGGCTGCAGCGCCTGACCGGCGCCGAAGCTGCGGTGGTGGTCAACAACAACGCCGCCGCGGTCTATCTCATACTGAATTCGCTCGCGGCGAAAAAAGAAGTGATCGTATCGCGCGGCGAGCTCGTCGAGATCGGCGGCGCTTTCCGCATCCCCGACATCATGGCGCGCGCCGGCTGCAAGCTGAAAGAAATCGGCACCACCAATCGCACGCACGCGAAAGATTACGAGCAGGCGATAGGGGCGCGCACCGGCGCCCTCATGAAAGTGCACGCGAGCAATTACAAGATCGAAGGCTTCACGGCGAGCGTGCCTGAAAGCGAACTGGCGGCGATTGCCCACGAACACGACCTGCCGTTCCTCAACGATCTCGGCAGCGGCATGCTGATCGATCTCGGAGCCTATGGCCTGCCGCACGAACCGACGCCACGCGAAGCGATCGCCGACGGCGCGGACATAGTCACCTTCAGCGGCGACAAGCTGCTCGGCGGCCCGCAATGCGGCTTGATCGTGGGGCGTAAAGACCTCATTGCGAAGATCCGCAAAAATCCAATGAAGCGCGCGCTGCGCGTCGACAAGGTGCGGCTCGCCGCGCTCGAATCGGTGCTGCGGCTTTATGCCGACCCCGGGCGTCTCGTGCGCGAGCTGCCGACGCTGCGGCTGCTCACGCGCCCGCAACCGGATATCGAAGCGCAGGCGCGGCGCGTGTTGCCGGCGCTCGCCGCCGCAGTTGCCGGCCATGCAGACGCCGCGATCATCGCGTGCTCGAGCCAGATCGGCAGCGGCGCGTTGCCGGTGAATGCGCTGCCAAGCGCAGGCATCGCCATGAAGCCGTGCGGTAAACGCAAAAGCGGCGCCGCCGACGCGCTATCCGTCGCGTTCCGCGCGCTGCCGGTGCCCGTCATAGGCCACATCCGGGACGGCGCCTTCATCCTCGACTTGCGCTGCCTCGACGATGAAGCAGATTTCATCGCGCAGTTGCAGCAGCTTGCTTTACCGTCCGCTACGCGCGCGTGAAAACACCCGGCGATTTGTTTGCGGAGGTTGCCTGCGCGGCCGAGCTCGCGCAGCTTTTAAAACGCTTCGCGAGAGTCGAAGGCTGGCTCAACCCTGCCGACGGCTATCTGCTGTACCGCCTGGCGCGCGACGCCGCCGGCCGCGGGGCGATCGTCGAAATCGGCAGCTGGATGGGCCTGTCGACGGCATGGCTGGCGGCGGGCAGCAAAGACGCCGGACGCGAGCCGGTGCATGCCGTCGATGTATTCGACGGCGGCCCCATGCTGAAGGAGCAGGCGATCATCAAGAATGAAGGCACGACTTATCATCGCTTCGCCGAAAACCTCGAGTCCCTCGGCCTCTTCGATCAAGTCAAGCCTGTCGTGGCGGAGTCCGCCACCGCCGCCAGGCAATGGCAGCACGGCGCGATACGCCTGCTGTTCATCGACGGCGACCACCGCTATCCCGCGGTCAAAGAGGATTTCGATCTGTGGACCGCCCATATGGCGGTCGGCGGACTTGTCGTGCTGGATGACGCAATCGACCACTACCCGGGCGTGCTCCGGCTGTGCGGTGAAATCCGCGCCGACGCCGCGCACTGGCAGCACCGGTATCGGGGCATGGCGACAGAAACTTTCCTGAAGATCGCATGATAGTCGCCACCGCCGGTCACATCGATCACGGCAAGACCACGCTGGTCAAAGCGCTGACGGGCGTGGACACCGATCGCCTGCCCGAGGAGAAAAAGCGCGGCATCTCGATCGATCTCGGCTTTGCCTACCGCAAGACGCCTGCCGGTGACGTGATCGGCTTTGTCGACGTGCCCGGCCACGAGCGCTTCGTGCGCAACATGCTGGCGGGCGTATGCGGCATTGACTACGTCATGCTGATTGTCGCCGCGGACGACGGCGTCATGCCGCAGACCGTCGAGCATTTGCATATCGTCGATTTGCTTACAATCAAGCGCGGCATTGCCATCGTCACCAAGACCGACCGCGTGCCGGCCGAGCGCGTCGCCGAAGTTGCGGCGAATGTCCAGACCTTGCTGGCGCCGACCGCGCTCGCGGGGATAGAAGTGCTGGCGGTCTCGGCGATCAGCGGCGAAGGTATAGACACATTGCGCGACGTGCTCGCAGGCGTTGCGCGCGAGCATGGCGACCGCGAGCATGCCGGGCGCAATCTCCGCTATGCGATAGACCGCGTGTTCACCATTGCCGGCAGCGGGACGGTAGTCACGGGCACCGTGTTCAATGGCGCGGTGGCGATCGGCGATAAACTAATGCTGTCGCCCAGCGGCATCGAAGTGCGCGTCCGCGGCATTCAGAAGGATGGCAAGGCCGCGCAGCAAGCGATCGCGGGAGAACGCTGCGCGCTCAACGTAACCGGCGCCGACGTCGCGCAGATCCATCGCGGCGACTGGGTTGTCGCACCCGCGATACACGCGCCCACGCAACGCCTCGACGTGCGCCTGCAGGTGCTCGCCAGCGAAACGCAGCCGCTCAAGCACTGGACGCCGGTACATTTGCATCTCGGCACCGCCGACGTGACCGCGCGCATCGCAATCCGGCGCGGCGCGATGATTGCGCCGGGCACTTCCGCCATCGTGCAGATCATCGCCGACAAGCCGCTGGCCGCGCTCAACGGCGACCGCTTCATCCTGCGCGACCAGTCGGCGATGCGCACCGTCGGCGGCGGCACTGTCATCGACCCGTTCGTCACCGCGGCGCGCCGCAATGCGCAAACACGCGCCGCCCAGCTCGTCGCGATGGAAAACGCGGACCCGGATGATGCGCTCGGCGCGCTGCTCGCCTGCTCGCCCGCCGGTATCGAGCTGACACCCTTCGAGCGCGCGTTCAACCTGACGCCCCCCCGCGCGGCCGCGCTTACGCAAATACCGGACATCGCCGTCGTCGGCAAAGACCTCCGCGTCGCGCTGCCGCGCGCGACGGTCGACGGCATAAAGGCCGCGGTGCTGGAAGCGCTGACGCGCCTGCACCGCGAACAGCCGCAGGCAACCGGTTTCGACATCGCGCCTCTGCGCAAGCAGCTCGCGCCCGCGCTTACGGTTGCCACGTTCGGCGCGTTGCTGCGCGAGTTGGGCGACGACAAGAAGCTCGAAATTGCCGGTTCGACCGCACGGCTGCCGAAACACGTGGCGACCGACAATCCTGCCGATGAAAAAATGTGGCAGCAGCTGAAGCCGATGCTCGACAACGCGGGCTTCAACGTGCTGCCGCTGCGCGAGCTCGCCCCCGCGTCCAGTATCAAGGAGCCGATACTCAAGGATTTCCTGCATCGCAAGGCGCGCACCGGCGAGCTGATACGCGTCACGCCTGAACGGTTCTATCCGCGCGCCACGCTGGCGCAGCTGGCGGCCGTCGCCCTTAAAGTGACACAGACAGTTCCCGGCGGTCAGTTCAGCGCAGCGCAATACCGTGATGCCAGCGGGCTCGGGCGCGGCCTCGCGATCGAGATTCTCGAATGCCTCGACCGCCTCGGCATCACGCAGCGCATCGGCGACGTGCGCAAGATGCGCAAGGATTTCGTGCCCATCCTCGGCGCCGCTACCGCCCCACCACCACCGCCGAAGCAGGCGCCAGCCGCGGCAAAACCCAATCCGCAACCCCAGCGGCGCAACCCGCCGCCCACCTTTAAACGATAACAGGAAACCACCATGGCAAACTTCGACGTGATCGTCATCGGCGCCGGCATCACCGGACTCACCGCGGCTAAAGAAGCAGTGCAGGCCGGCCTCAAGGTCGCGAACATCGAGGCATTGATGTTCGGCGGGCTGGTCGTCAACATCAACGAGCTCGACGGTGAGATAGCCGGGTCCGGCACCGACTATGCGTCCAACCTGATGATGGAAATCTCTGAGCTCGGCGTGGAAAATCTCTCGGAGACCGTCAGCGCCATTGCGCGCAACGGCAATGAGCTGACCGTCACGACCGACGCGGGTACGCATAAGGCGCGCGTGGTCATCATCGCCTCCGGCGCGAAACTGAAACGCCTCGGCATCCCGGGCGAGGCCGAATTCGAATACAAGGGCGTTTCGCAATGCGCCGACTGCGATGGTCCGATGTACAAGGACGAGGAAGTAGTGGTCGTCGGTGGCGGGGACTCGGCTTTGCAGGAAGCGCTCGTGCTCGCCGAATTCTGCAAGCGCGTCCATCTCGTGCACCGCGACGGGAAATTCAGCGCGCGGCAGCATCTCGTCGACGCGTTGAAGCAGCACGAGAACATCCGGCCCGTCCTGAACAGCGTCGCCGACGCGATACTCGGCGGCGCGATGGTCGAGAAAGTCCGCGTCCGCAATACCGCCGACAATACGTCGACGGAAATTCCATGCGCCGGTTTTTTTGCGTACATCGGCCTGCAACCGTCGATCGAATTCGCGCCGGCGGATCTCGCGCGCGATGTTGACGGCTTTCTAGTCACGGATGCCGGCCTGAATACCAAAATGCCAGGCGTAATCGCCGCCGGCGCGGTGCGCGCCGGCTATGAAGGAATGCTCACGCACGCGATTGCTGAAGGTAACGCCGCAGCCAAGGCAGCGAAGGCCGCCCTCGGCGGATAAATCGCACTTCGCCTATACTATTGCCGCTCGCGACGCCACGCGCGTCCGCGGCACTGCAGCACGATCTACGAGGAAGGGAATCGCTCCCGGTGGGGCGGCCGGACTTCAAACCCGGTGAGGGCTGTTAACAGTTCTGTGTGGGTTCGACTCCCACTCTCTTCCGCCATTCCATCAGGTGATGATTTTCTTTGGAGGACCGCATCATCATGCAACGCGCTTTACCGGCGGCGCTTTCCGTCGCCTGCCTGGCCCTGGCCGGTGCGACCGCCGCAATGGCGCAAACCGGCTATCCCGCGGGCACTATCCGCGTGGTGTCGCCCTACCCGCCCGGCGGCGGCACCGATATTCTCGCGCGCGTGATCTCGCAAAAGTTAAATGAAAACCTCAAGCAGCCCGTCATAGTCGAAAACCGCGCGGGTGCCAACGGCACCATAGGCGCCGCGTACGTCGCGAAGTCGCCGCCCGACGGGCTCACGATGCTGATCGTGCCGGCCGGTTACGCGGCGAACCCCGCGCTCTACAAGAGCCTGCCCTATGATCAATCGCGCGAGCTGGCGGCGGTTTCGCATCTTGCATCCGGACCGCTGGTCCTCGTCGTGCATCCTTCGCTGCCCGCCAAATCGGTAAAGGAGCTCATCGCGCTGGCCAAAGCGCGGCCGGGCGAAATTAACGTCGGCTCGGCAGGCAACGGATCGCTGCCGCATTTGTGCGCGGAGCTTTTTAACCTTGCCGGCGGCGTCAAGCTCACGCATATCCCGTACAAGGGCTCGGGCGCCGCCATCATCGATGTGCTCGGCGGCCAGGTGCCGGTTTACTTCATGAACATCCTGCAAAGCCTGCCGCTCATCAAATCCGGCAAGCTGCGCGCGCTCGGCGTGACCAGCCCGCAGCGCTCTTCGATTGCGCCCGAACTGCCGGCAATCGCGCAGGACGTCAAAGGTTTCGACATGACCAACTGGTACGGCTTGCTCGTCGCGGGCGGCACGCCGAAAGACATCATCGCGAAGCTGCAGCAGGAAGTCGCGCGCGTGCTCAATCTGCCGGAGCTGAAAGAACGTCTCGCCGGCGAAGGCATGACCGTCGTCGCGAGCACACCGGAGCAGTTCGTCGACTTCCTCGCAAAGGAAACCGCGAAGTACAACCGCATTATCCAGGCCGCCGGTATCAAGAATTCACAATAGGAAAATCATCATGGCAATCAACGAACCGATATACGACGTGCTGTGGCCGCTCTCGCGCAAGGCCGTCAAGCGTACCGCCGCCGCCATGCGCCTGCCCGATCTTAACGACAAAGTGGTCGCCGAATTATGGGACGTGATCTTCCGCGGCGAGACGATTTATCCGCTCGTGCGCGAATACATCAAGAAACGCTTTCCGCGCGTGAAGTTCGTGACCTACGACCAGTTCGGCAACTTTCACGGCGCGCGCGAGCACGAAGTCTCCGCGACCATTCCCGACAAGCTGAAAGCATTCAAGGCCGACGCCGCCATCGTCGGCATAGGTGCCTGAGGGAGCTGCACGCCCGCCGTGTTGCGGGCAGCAGCGATGGTCGAACGCCTCGGCATTCCGACTGCATCCATCATCGGTTCCGGCTTTTTGAAGCAGGCTGAAGTCATCAAGAAAGGCCAGGGCGTGCCGCTCGCCATCGGCGTGTATCCCGGCGCGCCCATGGTCGACAGCGAAGCCGAATTAAGACGCAAAGTCGAGGAGGAACTCGCGCCCGGCATCCTGCGCGGCCTCACCGGCGAGGCGCCGCCCGATCTCAACACTGAAGTCGAGCCCGCGCCCGGCACCGTCGTGATGAGCGGCACCTACGACGAAGTGCAGGAGCATTTCTACAAGCAACTGTGGACCGACGGCCTGCCGATCGTGCCGCCGACGCGCGAGCGCGTCGATGCGTTCCTGAAATTCACCGATCGCAAAGAAACCGACGTCATCCGCGTGCTGCCGCAGGAAGGCCGCGAAGGCTCGCTGTTGAGCATCGCGATCACCGGCGTGATGTCAGGCTGCCGCCCCGAATACATGCCGGTGCTGATCGCAGTCATAGATGCGATGAGCGACGCGAAATACCGCATCGAGGATTCCGGCTCGACGCCGGGCTGGGAGCCGGTCGTTATCGTCAACGGCCCCATCATCAAGGAGCTCGACTTCAATTTCGGCCAGGGCATGATGCGCGTCGGCCGCCAGGCCAACACCAGCATCGGCCGCTTCGTGCGCATGTATCTGCGCAACATCTGCGGCTTTCGCATACCACCCGGCGCCGGCGACAAGGGCAGCATAGGCCAGAGCTTTCTGGTGGCGATGGCGGAAGACGAGGACAGCGCGCGCGCGTTCGGCTGGCCGACCTATGGCGAAGACCGCGGTTTCAAGAAAGGCGAAAACGTCGTGACCGTGCACAGCGTCGTCGCCATCACGTCGCCGATGTACAGCGGCGGCGACGACGCGAAGACGCATGTGCAGCAGTGGGCGGAAGTCATCGCCGGCAGTTTTACCTATTGGGCGCACACCGGCTTCAAAACGGGCTTGTGGAGCCCCTTGATTGTCGCGGGGCCGAGCATCGCCGAAGTAATCGCGAAGGAATGGACC
>JANYDM010000064.1 GCA_025363575.1 Betaproteobacteria bacterium
TTTCGCGACGGTTACGAACAGGTGAATCGCAAGGAGCAGCAGATCGCGCATGAGTGCGAACGGTAGCACACGCGCCAATCTCTGCAAGACTGTGCGGCAACGCCCCTTCAGGCTAATATTTAGCATTTCGCACCCCACAGGCGCTATCCCGGCAGCGCGCTGGTGACCGTTTCGAACTTCGCGCGGCCCGGGTGCGTCATCGAGATCCAGGGCATCGCGGTGGTGTAAACGGCGTTCGTATGTATCGGCCAATAGCCGCAAAAGCGCGCCTTTAACCCACGCAGACGCAGCTAAGCGGCGTCCAACGAAGCGGCGTCGATCTTAGTCCGCCTTGATATTGGCCGCTTTGGCGAGCTTGGTGAAAAGCGAGATCTGCTCCGCGACGTATTTGTCGAACGCTTCTGGCGCGATCGGCACCGGCTCGGCCCCGATGGCGTTCCAGCGCTCTTTCGAGTCCGCAAGGTTGAGGATGCGAGAGACTTCCTGGTTGAGCTTGGCCACGATCGGCCGTGGAGTCTTCGCCGGCGCAAGCAGGCCGAACCACGTCTGCCATTGATAACCGGTCACACCCGCCTCCATCAGCGTCGGCACGTCAGGCAGCACCGCGACACGCTTCGCAGGTGAAACCGCGAGCGCCAGCAGCTTGCCGTCCTTGATGAAAGGCACTGCGTTGGACGCCGGCGCCAGCGTGAACTGCACGCGCCCGACCATCACCTCGGTGATCTGCTCAGGCACCGACTTGTACGGCACGTGAACGACGTTGAGCCCGGCGAGGCTCACGAAAAGCTCGGCCGAGAAGTGGGTCGCACTGCCGATCCCCGCGGACGAGAACGTGATCTGCCCGGGCTTCGCCCTGGCCATCGCGATCAGGTCCTTCACGTTCCTGACGCCCAGCCCCGGTGCGACGACCAGGACCGCGGGAACGCTCACAGTCGTCGTAATGCCGGCGAAGTCCTTCGCGGTGTCATAAGGCAGCTTGCTGTACATCGCAGGCACGACAGCGTGCGACGCGGACACCGACAGCAGGGTGTAGCCGTCGGGGTTTGCGCCCGCGACGAGCTGCGCGGCGAGGATGCCCCCTGCGCTGGGGCGGTTGTCCGGGATGACCTGCTGCTTCCACCTTTCGGAAAGTCCCCTGCCGATGACGCGAGCCGAGATGTCGACCGTGCTGCCGGCGCCGAAACCGATGACGATGCGTATCGGCTTGTTGGGATAGTCGAACGTCACGTCGGCGGCCATCGCGGCGGCCGGCAGGGCGAGTGTCGCGAGTTTCAGCCAGCGGAAAAATATTCGCGTACGATAAAAATCATTCTGGTGCGGCATGGTGCGCTTTCATCCGTTCGTGGTGCATAACACACTTCATCGAACCTCCGCGAGGCAGCGTCTCCCCACCCAAAAGCAAATTCCGTGCTCGCAAGGGTTAAATTGACCCTGGCCGGAACGTTCGCTAATATCGAACCCGACTATCGTTCACGCAAATCGGGCACGCAACCTTACCCTATGCAAGGCTATCACGATCTTGGCGGCGCTGCTGCCGGCCCCGTACCGAAGGAAGAGCACGAGCTGCAGCTGTGGGAAAAGCGCGTCGAGGCGCTGCTCGTCATGCTCACGCGCAGGAAAATCCTGCGCGTCGACGAAAATCGCCGCGGGCTTGAGTCCCTTGGCGGCGAGGTTTATCACAGCCTGAACTACGCCGAGCGGCGCATCCTCGCCATTTCGAACAACTTGATACTGAAGGGCGTCATCAGCGTCGAAGCGCTGGCCGCGAAGATGGCCGAGATCGGCGAGCGCAAGGACCCGCTGCCGTGAATGACGACCGCAAGGACTCGCTGCAATGAACGCGACCGCGAATGCGGCAACGTCGAGCGCCCCCGCATACGTTGCCGGCGAGCGCGTGCTGGTGCGCCAGGTGGATTCGCCGGGGCATATTCGCACGCCGCATTACATCCGCGGCAAGACGGGCACGATCGAGCGCTTTGTGGGGTTTTTCAAAAATCCGGAGGAACTCGCTTATGGCCGCAGCGGCCAGCCTGTGCGCGCGTTGTACCGCGTGCGCTTCGTGCAATCCCAGGTGTGGCCGGATTACGCGGGGGCTGCCGGCGATACGCTGGACATCGATCTGTATGAGCACTGGCTGCGGCCGGAAGCATCACGATGAGTGACCATCACGACCACCACCATCACGAGCCGGGCGGACGCCATCAGCATCCACCGCAGGCGGACCACGACGACTCGCTCACGTACTACCGCAAGCTCGAAATCGCAGTGCGCGAATTGTTGATTGCGCAAGGCGTGACGACCGCCGATGAAATACGCCAGCTTGTCCAGGACATCGAAAGCCGCTCGCCTGAAGGCGGCGCGCGCGTCGTCGCGCGCGCATGGACCAATCCGGAATTCAAGGCCTTGCTGCTGCGGGACGCGACGACCGCGTGCGCCGGCATGGGATTCGAAATGGCCCTCTACGACGTGACTCTCACCGTCGTCGAAAACACGCCGGACGTGCACAACATGGTCGTTTGCACGCTGTGCTCGTGCTACCCGCGCATGCTGCTGGGTTTGCCGCCCGCGTGGTACAAAAGCCGCGCCTATCGCTCGCGCGCCGTGCGCGAGCCGCGCGCGGTGCTGCGTGAGTTCGGCCTCGAACTGCCGGAACGTGTCGCCGTGCGCGTGCATGATTCGACGGCGGACTTGCGTTATCTCGTGCTGCCCATGCGGCCGGCAGGTTCCGACAGTCTGACCGAGGCCCAGCTCGCCGCGCTGGTCACGCGCGACAGCATGATTGGCACCGCGGTACTGCGGGCGCACGGTTGACGTGCATCCGTAGGCTGTTCAGTCCGCAATTCTCTTAGTAGCTTGACACTTCCCCGCATTACCGCAGCGGTCGGCAGCTTCGATCGCACCCAGCCCCTGCTCGATGGCCGCGTCCGTGTCGATGGATTCGACGTGGCCTGGACCACGGGCGAGCTCGAGAGTCTGTTCAGCCGCGCTTTCGCGAGCGCCGAATTCGACGTCACCGAACTCTCGTTTTGCAACTACTTGATCGCCGCTGCACGCGCACACAGCCCGTACGTCGCGCTGCCGATTTTCCCGACGCGCTGTTTCCGCCACCAAGCGCTGTTTGTCCGCACTGATCGCGGTATCCGCGGGCCCAAAGATCTCGAGGAAAAAATCGTGGGCTTGCGTGAATACACGAACACCGTATCGCTCGTGGCGCGCGGCGTCCTGCAAAGCTACTACGGTGTCGACCTTGGGCGCATACGCTGGCGGGTGGGCGATGTCGACGCGCGCGAGCGCACGAGCACGGAAATAAAGGTGCCGGCGATTGCCGGTATCGGCATCGCATTGGCCGGCGATGCACTGCTCGCAGATCAACTCGCGGCCGGTGCGATCGACGGTTTGATCGCTTACTCGCCGCCGCGTTGTCTCGGCGCGCCGGGCGTCGGGCGTTTGTTCCCGGATTGGCGGAACGACGAGGCGCGCTACTTTGCCGATACCGGTATCTTTCCCATCATGCACGTGGTCGCGGTGCGCCGGTCGTTGATCGAGCGCCATCCTACGCTTGCTTCTGCGCTGTACTGCGCGTTCTGCGCCGCCAAGGCGAGCGCCATCCGCGATCTCGAAATCGAGCAGGCGCCAATGACGATGCTGCCGTGGGCACCCGCGCATCTCGCTGAAACGCGGCACGTGCTCGGCGAAAATTTCTGGCCGTATGGATTAGAAGCGAATCGTGTGACGCTCGAGGCGCAGATCGGCTGGGCGTTCGAGCAGGGGCTTATCAAGAGGCGGGTCACGCTCGACGAATTTTTCTGCGATGCTGCGCGCGAGTTCGCCGGAACCTGATGACCGAGAGCGCCCTTATTTAGGAATCGCCCAGGCTTCCGCGCTCGACACCCCGGGCGCGGGCGTAAAAAAATCTGCTCGGCGCCGCGCAGCTTTTCGGGGCCGCCCCGGAATTCAGCCATCCTGCGCTGATCGGCTTTGGCGCGCGCATCGACCGCTTCGGGATCGCAGATTGCGCATAGCTTCGTTTCGAGCGCGCGGCCGCCATCGCATTTTTCTTCGACAAGGTCGTGCGTTTCATCCGGATCGGCGGCGAGTCTAGACTGACCTGACAGGGAGTCCGAGCTTCCCCTCCCGCAATCAATTCGAAAACGCGCATGGCAATCTTTTAAACCGAAAGGA
>JANYDM010000071.1 GCA_025363575.1 Betaproteobacteria bacterium
TGGTGCCGGGTAAAGGATTCGAACCCTCGACCGTCGCATTACAAATGCGCTGCTCTACCAACTGAGCTAACCCGGCCCGGCACGGATTTTCGCATATCCGGTGGGATTAGTTAGCACCGCCAATATTCCCGCGGCAAAAGCGGTCGGTGCTGCGATCTCGCCTTCGGCGAGAGCAGCCTTTGCCGCCAAAACCCTTACAGTAGAGGTTTAGCCATCGTGAAACGCCGGCAACGAGAGCAGTTGGTGCCGTGGACGATCCGGCAGCAGCCCGACAATCAGCGCGCTGTCTGCGGCAGAGGCTCGAGGGTATTCTCGATGTGCCGCACGCGGTCACCGACCTTCATATCCGGCTCCATCTCCAGATTGACGAACCCGAACTGACCGTTGTCGTAGCGCACGGTGATTTCCCAGATACTGCGTACGATGGGATCGCGCTGCACGCGCTGGGCACCTCCGCGTCCGAGGCTGAACAGCGGCACCGCCTGCGTTTCCTGGCCGAGATTGCCCTGGGGTTGCGCCGCCACGCCCGGCATCAGATTGCGCTCCGGCGCGATCGGCTTATCGATACGGCGCACGTTGTAGACCATGCCGCATTCGGGACACAGTATGACTACCCGCGGTTTGTCGGCGGGCACTGCATCGGCGGCGATGGCAACGAGAGGCAGGCACGCCGCCATCAGCGCGATCACCCCCGCGCGAAAATAGTTATTGTCGTGCTTGTCGTGCATAGCCTGCATGCGGCCCCCTGATGCCACAGGCTACACGGCCTCACGCGCAACAGCAACTTTCGAAAGGAAAAACGGTTGAACGCGTCAATCCTGCGCGCCGCCGGCGACTAGCGCGCGGTCGAGAAAATCCAGCCGGTCCTGCCCCCAATAGGGAACGCCGGCGAAGAAGTACGTCGGCGAACCGAAGACGCCGCGCGCCGCGGCGTCCGACGAATTGCGCCTGAACTCCGCATCGACGGGCGCATCCGTCGAGGCGGCGAACAAGCGCTCGCCGTCGATGCCGTTCTCTTGCGCGATTGCAATCAGCGTCGCGCGGTCCGCGCTGTTGCGTTCGCAGGCCCACACCGCGTGAAGTATGGCGTGGGACAAGCGCAGTGCGTCGAGGCCGGCCTGTTGCGCGGCGATAACTACGTGCGTTGCGAGCCGGTTGTCCGGCGGGTAAAACCGCGGCTTGAGATTGAGCGACATGCCGAGGTATTTACGCCAGCGGTCGAGTTCGAGAGAGTGGTACTCCTGGCGCGGCTGCGGGCGCGTGCGCAACGGGATGCCCCCGGCGCGCGGCACGACATTCACGAAGTCATACGGCCGCAGCACGATTTGCGCGCCGTGCTTGCGCGCAATGTCATGAAGGCGGGGCCCGCCGAAATAAGCCCACGGCGACGACAGCGTGTAGAAACACTCGATTGCAGGCGGGACGGATGTCATCGCGGCGCACCGTTAGTGAAAACGCCCTCTCGACGGCGGCGTCGGCGCTATTTGACGATTTGCAGCTTAGGCTTGCCGCCGGAGGCGGGCGGCGTTGGTGCCGTGTCCGGGGACGCCGCGGCCGCGGGCTCAGGCTGGAAAAAGAGACCCTGGCTGTTTTCCTTGGCGAATATGCCCTGCACCGCGTTGATGGGAATCGAGCATTCGCGCGAAACACCGGAAAAACGCGCTGCAAACTGTATCGTGTCGTCGCCTATCGTTAGCCGGTGCGCGGCGTCGGGACTGACGTTGAGCACGATTTCACCGTTTTTCACATGCTCAATCGGCACGCGCGTGTGCGCGTCGACCTTGACCGACAGGTAGGCGGTGAATCCGCTGTCGCTGCACCACTCGCAGATTGCGCGGATCAGGTACGGCTTGGTCGAACGCTCTTTCGCCATCGCGATGCCTTACTTGCGCATGACCTTTTCAGACGCGGTCAGCGAATCGATAAATGCGGGCCGGCTGAAGAGGCGCTCGGCGTATTTCATGAGCGGCGCGGCCTGCTTCGGCAACTGCACGTCGTAATAATCGAGCCGCCACAGGAGCGGCACGATGGCAACGTCGAGCATCGAGAACTCATCGCCCAGCATGTATTTCTGCTTGGTGAACACGGGGGCGATCTGCGCGAGACTGTCGCGGATTGAGGCGCGCGCCTTATCAGCGAGGCGCTGATTGCCCTTTTCGAGAGTTTCCACATGCGTGAACATCTCGTGCTCGAAGCGGAACAGAAAGAGCCGCGCGCGCGCGCGCATGACCGGATCGGCCGGCATCAGCTGCGGATGCGGAAAGCGGTCGTCGATGTACTCGTTGATGATGTTGGATTCGTACAGCATCAGATCGCGCTCGACCAGCACCGGCACCTGGTTGTACGGATTCATTACCGCGAGGTCTTCCGGCTTGTTGTGCAGATCGACGTCGACGATCTGGAAGTCCATGCCTTTTTCGTACAGCACGTTGCGGCAGCGCTGGCTGAACGGGCAGGTCGTGCCTGAATAGAGAGTCATCATAGAGGCACCGTTTTAGTGAACGTCTTTCCAGTAGGATTGTTTGAGAACGTAGACGAGCAGGAACAGGAGACCCAGCAGCATCAGCACATAAAAGCCGATTTTGCGGCGGTCGAGCCGCGCCGGCTCGGCCATGTAGTCCATGTAATTGACGAGATCGACCACCGCCTTGTCGAACTCGAGCTGCGACAGGGTGCCGCTGCCTGGCGTCAGTGTTTTCAACACGAAGCGCTCGATCGTCTTGCCGTCTTTTACCTCGTGCGACTCCTCAAGCTGGACGACGCCCTTGGTGGCGATCAGCGCGGCCCTGGCGGCGTGCTCGGAGTCGAACGAGTCTTCATGAATCTGCTGCTTGCCGCTCAACTGCCAAAGCACATGCGGCATGCCGACGTTGGGAAACACCAGGTTATTCCAGCCCGTCGGGCGGGACTCGTCCACATAGAACGAGCGCAGATAAGAATAAATCCAGTCGGCACCGCTGCCCGCTCCCGAGCTGCGTGAACGCGCGGTCACCGTCAGATCGGGCGGCGCTACGCCGAACCATTCCTTGGCGTCCTTGCGATCCATCGCCACCTGCATGAGCTCGCCGACTTTCACCCCGGTCAGGATCAGGTTGTCCCGAATCTGGGCTTCGGTCAGGCCGAGATCCTGCAAGCGGTTGTAGCGCATGTAGCCGGCCGTATGGCAGTTCAGGCAATAGTTGACGAACAGTTTGGCGCCGTTCTGCAAAGAGGCGAGATCGTGTGAGTTAATGGGCGCGGCCTGCAGGCGCGGGCCTTCGTTAGCGTGCGCCGTGAACACCAGCAGCGTCGCCACACCCGCGGCTGCGCGGATGACTTTATGCAATGTACTTACCATGTCAACCTCGCCGGCTCCGGTTTGCATTTGTCGATTTTCGAATACCACGGCATCAGGATGAAGAACAGGAAGTAGATCAGCGTGCAAATGCGCGCCACTACTGTGGCGCGGTCCGCGTTGCTGAGCCATGCACCGAACTGTCCCCACACGTTGGTCGGCTCGGTGCCGAGATAACCGAGCACCAGGAATACGACGACGAAGATCGCCAATGCGCTCTTGAATATCGGCCCCTTGTAGCGGATCGACTTGACAGGGCTGCGGTCGAGCCACGGCAGCAGAAACAGGATCATCGTCGCGGCGCCCATGGCGACCACGCCCGGGAACTGCGAATTGAAGAGCGGCGGTATCGCGCGCAGGATCGAGTAGTACGGCGTGAAATACCAGACCGGGGCGATATGCGGCGGCGTCTTCAGCGGATCGGCCGGAATGAAATTGTTGTACTCGAGAAAGTAGCCGCCCATTTCCGGCAGAAAGAACATGATGATCGAGAACACGATCAGGAACACCACGACGCCGAGCGCGTCTTTCACCGAGTAGTAGGGATGTGAATAGATGCCGTCAAGCGGCAGGCCCGTTTGCGGGTTTTTCGGCTGCTTCTTGATTTCAACGCCGTCCGGGTTGTTCGAGCCGACTTCGTGCAGCGCCATCAGGTGCGCCGCTACCAGTCCGAGCAGCACGAGCGGAATCGCGATCACGTGGAATGCAAAGAAGCGGTTGAGAGTAGCATCCGATACGACGTAGTCGCCGCGGATCCATTCCGAAAGGTCGGGGCCGATCAAAGGCACCGCACCGAATAGATTGACGATCACCTGCGCACCCCAGTACGACATCTGGCCCCACGGCAGCAGATAGCCGAAAAACGCCTCCGCCATCAGGCACAGGTAAATCAGCATGCCGAAGATCCACAGCAGCTCGCGCGGCTTGCGGTACGACCCGTACAGCAATCCGCGGAACATGTGCAGGTAAACGCAGATGAAGAACGCCGACGCGCCGGTAGAATGCATGTAGCGTATGAGCCAGCCGCCCCACACGTCGCGCATGATGTACTCGACCGAGGCAAATGCCAGCGTGGCGTCCGGCTTGTAATTCATGGTCAGGAAAATACCGGTCACAATCTGCAGCACCAGCACGAATGCCGACAGCGAGCCGAAGTAGTACCAGAAGTTGAAATTCTTCGGCGCTACGTACTTGCCCCATTGATCTTCCCACAGCTTGATCAGCGGAAAGCGCGCATCGACCCACGTCAACAGGCCGTTGAGCGGGCCGGCGCCGGTTACGGGTTGTTTCTCGAGAGCGGCCATACTTACGCTCCCTTCGTATCGTCGCCGATGACGATCTTGGCGTCGCCGACGAATTTATAGGGAGGCACCTGCAGGTTTATCGGTGCGGGTGATCCCTGGAAGACGCGGCCCGCGAAATCAAATTTGGAGCCGTGGCAGGGGCAAAAGAAGCCGCCCGCCCAGTCCTGGCCCATGTCGGCTTTTGCGTCAACTGACTTGAACTGGGGCGAGCAACCCAGATGAGTGCATACGCCGACCAGCACCGCAATTTCGGGCTTGATCGAGCGGTATTCGTTTTTTGCGTATTCGGGCTGCTGCGGAACCTCTGATTTCGGATCCGACGCGCGCGCGTCGCTGTTCTTGATGCCGTCGAGCATTTCCTTGGTGCGGCTCACTATCCATACAGGCTTGCCGCGCCACTCGACGATCTGCATTTCGCCCGGAGCAAGTTTGCTAATGTCCGCTTCGACGGGCGCTCCCGCGGATTTCGCGCGTTCGGAAGGAAACATGCTGCCGGCGAACGGCACTGCGGTTGCAGCGGCCGCAACGCCACCCACGACACCGGTTGCGGCCAACAGAAAACCGCGCTTATTTTTATCCACTTCCTGATCAGACATGGAGTTCCCCGCTGGCGATTTGACAAAAAACCGTCATTTTAGCCAATTCCCCGCAAAAAATTAAGTGAAACGTGAAAAAAATCCATTGCTTCAAGCAATTGCACGGTCGCCACACGCCTGGAAGAGCCGAAAAGGCTAAACCGGGTTCGCGATATCGACAAACTGGTGCGCGATGCCGAACCGCGTCGCAAGGTGCTCGCCAAGCGCCTTGATGCCATAACGTTCGGTCGCGTGATGACCGGCAGCGATATAGGCAACACCCGACTCGCGCGCAAGATGGACGGTTTGTTCGGAAATCTCGCCCGAGATATATGCGTCGACGCCGAGGCCCACGGCGTCCTCCATATAGCTTTGCGCAGCACCCGTGCACCAGGCGATACGCCGCACGCGCTTTGCGCGGTCGCCGATCACCTGAGGTATGCGGCCCAGGCGCGCGCTGATGCGTTGCGCGATTTCATCTACGGTCGGCGCTTCGGCGAAGCTACCGTGCGCGCCCAGATCCTGCGCGCCGAACCTGCCGTCGAACGGCAGCTCGAGTTCGCGCGCGAGCTGGGCATTGTTGCCGACATCAGGATGCGCATCGAGCGGCAGGTGAAACGCGAAGAGGTTCAGATCATGCGCGAGCAGCCATGCCAGGCGCGTGCGTCGCGTGCCCGTCACGCGCGGATCTTCGCCGCGCCAGAAATAACCGTGATGCACCAGCAAGGCGTCTGCGCCGCGCTCGCTCGCCGTTTGCAGGAGTTCGAGCGACGCGGTGACGCCCGTGACGATGGTGCCGACTTCGGCGCGCCCTTCCACCTGCAGCCCATTTGGGCAATAATCGCGGAAACGGGGGACGTCGAGATATTGATTGAGATAGGTCTCGAGTGCGCTGCGCTGCATGGCCCTATGCCCGTGACATTCCAGCGCGCATTCTAACCCGGTGTCGCTCTCAACCTCGCGGATCCATACGTTTTCATGCGCAGACTTTGGCTGATTTTCGCTCAGACCACCACGATCTGCCTCGCTATCCTCTTCGTGGTGTCGACGCTGCGCCCCGACCTGCTCAACCGCGGCGCGCGCCCGGTCGTCGACGTCGTCACCACACGCGAAGCGCCTTCTCTCGCGGCGCCACGCGCAATCGCTTCCTACAGCGACGCGGCCGTCAAGGCGATGCCGACCGTCGTCAACATCTACACCAGCAAGGAAACCAAGGTGCCGCGTCATCCGTTCATGGACGACCCGGTGTTCCGCTACTTTTTCGGCGAGCAATTCGACGCGCAAACGCGGCGCAGCTCCAGCCTCGGTTCCGGTGTGATCGTGAGCGACAAGGGCTATGTGCTGACGAACCACCACGTCGTCGAAGCCGCGGACGAAATCGAAGTGGCGCTCTCCGACGGGCGCCGCACGAAGGCGCGCGTCGTGGGCAGCGATCCGGACACCGACCTCGCCGTGTTGAAAATCGACCTGAAAAGCATGCCATCGGCCGTGTTCGCGCATTCTGAGCAGGCGCGCGTCGGCGACATCGTGCTGGCAATCGGCAACCCGTTCGGCGTCGGCCAGACCGTGACGTCCGGCATCATCAGCGCACTCGGCCGCAGCCATCTCGGCATCAACACGTTCGAAAATTTCATCCAGACGGACGCTGCGATCAATCCCGGCAATTCCGGCGGCGCGCTGGTCGATATCAACGGCAACCTGCTCGGCATCAACACGGCGATCTACACGCGCAGCGGCGGCTCGCAAGGCATCGGCTTCGCGATTCCATCGAGCCTCGCCAAGCAGGTGATGGAGCAGATCATCGAGACCGGCGGTGTAACGCGGGGCTGGGTCGGGATCGGCGTGCAGGACCTGACGCCGGAGCTCGCCGACACGCTGCAGCTGCGGCGCATGAACGGCGCCGTCGTCACTGAAATCGTCAACGCGAGTCCGGCCGACAAAGCCGGCATCAAGCCTGGCGACGTGCTCATCAGCGTCGAGAGCAAACCGGTCATCGATCAGGCGAGCACGCTGAACCTCATCTCCGCGCTGAAACCGGGTGACACCGCGACGCTCAAGTTGATGCGCGAGAACCGGGAATTCGAAGTAAAGGTCGCCGTCGGCAAGCGTCCCAAGCCGAGGCGCGAGGAAAAATAGCGCGCCGCCGGCGCGCGGCCTCAATCGTCGATATGCCCGGCTTCGATTTTTTCAGGCGCGGTGGCGCCGGGCGCTAACTCGTCCGCCGTGGATTTCCCCAGCATGACGGCCACCAGAATTCCCAGTTCGTACAAAACCCACAGCGGCACCGCCAGCATCAACTGCGAAATCACGTCCGGCGGCGTGAAAACAGCGCCAATCACGAACGCCCCGACAATGACGTAGGGACGGATCTCGCGCAATTTGTCCACGCTCACCACCTTCATGCGCACCAGTAGCACGACGGCAACGGGCACCTCGAACGTGACGCCGAAGGCGATGAACATCGTGAGCGCAAAGCTCAGGTACTTCTCGATGTCGGTCATCCATGCGACGCCCTCGGGCGCGATTGATGCCATGAACTTGAACACCACCGGGAACACCATGAAGTAGGCGAACGCCATGCCGGCGATGAACAGCAAAGTGCTCGTGAATATGAGCGGCAGCACGAGGCGTTTCTCGTGCGTATAGAGGCCGGGCGCGACGAACGCCCAGATCTGGAACAGGACGTAGGGCAGCGCAATCACGAATGCAACCAGCAACGCGACTTTCATCGGCACCAGGAATACGCCGACCACGTCGGTGGCTATCATCTGACCGCCCTGCGGAAGTACGGCGAGCAGCGGCTGCGCGAGCAACGTGTACAGGTCCTTGGCCCACGGAAACAGACACAGAAAGACGACCAGCACGGCGAGGATTGCGCGCAGCAAGCGGTCGCGCAATTCGACCAGATGTGAAATGAAAGTATCCTGTGTGCTCATCGGCGGTGTCGCGCAGACATGCGCGGCTTCTGCATCAGGATTGTTTGCGCGCCTGGGCGGCAGCGTCGAGACCCAGCTCGAGTTGCGCACTCGACGCGGGCGCAACCGTCGCTGCGGGATCAACGACGGCACCAGCCGCCGCGGAATCGACTGGCGGCTTGACGGCGTCCGCCGCCGTCGCCGCGATGCTGTTCAGTTCGGACTCGGTGGACGTGATCTGCTTGTTCACAGTGCTCTCTATCGCTTGTGCAGCTTCCTGCACGCTCGCCTGCAGCTTGCGCAGTTCGTCGAGCTCCATTTCGCGGCTGATGTCGGCCTTTACGTCGTTAACATAGCGCTGCATACGGCCGAACAGATGGCCCAGCGTGCGCGCGACTTTCGGCAGGCGCTCGGGACCGATCACGATCAGCGCGACGACCGCGATAACGACTATTTCGGAGAATCCTACGTCGAACATGGATACGGGGGAAGGAGATAAACGAAAGCGGTGCGGCGTGGTCCCGCGCAGTCACGCCGCGCCCCTCAGGTCTTCGCCGACGTTTCCTTTTTCACTTCGCCTTCGATCGTCTGGCCGGCGGCGGGATGGATTTCTGCTTGCGGCTGCGAATTGTCGTCTTCCGACTTCATGCCGTCTTTGAAGCCCTTAACGGCGCTGCCCAGGTCGGTGCCGAGATTGCGCAGCTTCTTCGTGCCGAATATCAGCACCACGACGACCAGCACGATCAACCAGTGCCAAATGCTTAATGAGCCCATGTCTCCACTCCTCTGACTTGATTACGTCGCGCCGGTCGGGCGCACGTGCGAATTTGCAAGTGTCCTATTTGCGCGACGCTTTTTCGTCCACGCCCGATATGCCTTCGCGCCGGCTCAGTTCCGCCAGCACGTCGTCGCTGGTCAGGCCGTGCCATGCCAGCAACACGAGGCAGTGAAACCACAAATCGGCGGTTTCACGGACGAGATGCAGTTTATCACCGTCCTTGGCGGCGAGCAGCGTTTCCGCCGCCTCTTCCGCCACTTTCTTCAATATGGCGTCGTGACCTTTGCCGAACAGCGCCGCGACGTACGACGTGGCCGCATCCGCTTCCTTGCGCTCGGCAATGGTCAAGGACAGGCGTTGCAACAGGGTCGGGTCCGTCATTTGCGGTAAATTTCCTGCGGATCTTTCAATACGGGGTCGGTCGCGACCCATTCGCCATCGACGAGCTTCTGAAAAAAACAGCTGTGCCGCCCGGTATGGCATGCAATACCGCCCGACTGCTCGACTTCCACCAGTATCACGTCTTCATCGCAATCGAGCCGCAGGCTTTTGACTTTCTGGACGTGCCCGGATTGCTCACCCTTGCGCCAGATTTTCTTGCGCGAGCGCGACCAGTAGTGAACTTCGCCGGTCGCAACGGTTTTTTTCAACGCTTCGCGGTTCATCCATGCGAGCGTGAGCACGCGGCCGCTCGCTGCTTCCTGGGCGACGGCGGGCACCAGCCCGTCCTGCGCCCAGTTTACCTTGTTGAGCCAATTGTCCGACATTGTCGTCTGCGCGCCGCACGCTGCGTAAAGTTATTGACCGGGCGGCGATTTTACCGCGTTCGCCCTACATTCTCACTTCGATGCCGCGCGCGGCCATAAGTTGCTTCGCCTGCGCCACGGTAAATTCACCGTAGTGAAAAATGCTGGCCGCGAGCACGGCATCGGCATGCCCTTCGGCGATGCCGTCGGCCAGGTGTTCCAGCGTGCCCACACCGCCGCTAGCTATCACGGGAATTTCCAGCGCATCGGCAAACGCCCGCGTGAGCTCAAGGTCGAAGCCCGCACGCGTGCCGTCGCGGTCCATGCTCGTCAGCAATATCTCGCCGGCGCCCAGAGCCTGCACGCGACGTCCCCACTCGAGCGCGTCAAGACCCGCTGCTGTGCGGCCGCCGTGCGTATACACCTCCCAGCTCGGCGTCGCGGCACCCGCGACGCGCTTGGCGTCGACGGCGACCACGATGCACTGCGAGCCGTAGTGGCTGGCAGCATCGGCGATCAATTGCGGGGTCTGCACAGCGGCGGTGTTGATGCTGACTTTGTCGGCACCGGCGTTAAGCAGCCGCCGCACGTCCTCGACTTTGCGCACGCCGCCGCCGACGGTCAGCGGGATGAATACCTGGGTTGCCACCGCCTCGACGATGTGCAGAATCAGGTCACGGTTGTCGCTGCTCGCCGTGATATCGAGAAACGTGAGCTCGTCGGCGCCCTGCTTGTTGTAGCGCGCGGCAACTTCCACCGGGTCGCCCGCATCGCGCAGACCGACGAAGTTGATACCTTTGACGACGCGCCCGGCATTGACGTCCAGACAGGGAATGATGCGCTTGGCCAGCATGCCGGGTTGAGGTTAGAGGATTAAGGAAACTGATTTACCCCTCAATCCTCACTCCATTTTCTTGGATAACTTGTCGGCGAGCTTCTGCGCCGCCGCGAAATCGAGGGTGCCCTGGTAAACCGCGCGCCCGGTAATGGCGCCGATGATGCCTTCAGCTTCGACGTTGCACAGCGCCTTGACGTCCTCGAGATCGGTGATGCCGCCGCTGGCGATTACCGGCACCGACAGTTGGCGCGCAAGCTCGACGGTCGCCGCGATGTTGACGCCCGTCAGCATGCCGTCGCGGCCGATGTCGGTATAAATGATCGCTTCGCTGCCGTAATCCTCGAATTTCTTGGCGAGATCGACCACGTCGTGGCCGGTCATTTTCGACCAGCCGTCGACCGCAACCTTGCCGTCCTTCGCGTCGAGCGCGACCATCACATGGCCGGTGAACGCGGTGCAGGCGTCATGCAGAAAGCCGGGCGTCTTTACCGCGGCGGTGCCGATAATCACATAACTGATGCCGCCATCGATATAGCGCTCTATGGTGTCGAGATCCCGGATGCCGCCGCCAAGCTGGACGGGTATCCGCCCGCCGACCGCGGCGATGATAGCCTTGATCGCTGCTTCGTTTTTCGGCTTGCCCGCTGCCGCGCCGTTCAGATCGACTACATGCAACCGGCGCGCGCCCTGTTTTACCCATTGCTCGGCCATCGCGCCGGGGTCCTCGGAGAATACGGTGACGTCCGTCATGTCGCCTTGCTTCAGGCGCACACACTTGCCGTCCTTGAGATCGATTGCCGGGATAATCAGCATGCTGCGCGAGGTGGGGATTACTGGAAATACTGCCGGAGGGAGGGGGGGCGAACGAAAGCGCGGCTGGCGGTGGACAAGGCAGTAAGATGCGCGGTTAAAATCATCATACTACACGCCGCGGGGATTCGCATAGTGCTCACCCCGCCACAGCCTGCCGCGGGCGGGTCAGCCGCGAAGCCGGCTGCCACTGCACGAAGTTCTGCAGCATCTGAAGGCCGTCGGCGCCGCTTTTTTCCGGATGAAACTGGACCGCGAATACATTGTCGCGGGTGATCGCGCACGTGAATGGCTGTGGATAATCGCTGCTGCCAGCGACCAGCCCGGGCGCCGGTGTTTCCACGAAGTAGCTGTGCACGAAATAAAAATACGCATTGTCCGCCACGTTGTGCCAGAGCGGGTGGGAGCCCGCCTGCCGCACGCGGTTCCAGCCCATGTGCGGCACTTTCACGCGCTCGCCGCCCGCATTGAGCATCGCGCCGGCGAAACGGCGGACGCGGCCCGGCAGCACGTCGAGACAGGCGACCGCGCCCTCTTCGCTACTGGCAAACAACATCTGCAGGCCGATACAGATGCCTAAAAAAGGTTTGTTGTATGCGGCATCGAGCACTGCCGCGCGCAGACCGTGGGCGTCAAGTTCGCGCATGCAGTCAGGCATCGCGCCCTGGCCGGGAAACACGACACGGTCGGCGCGCGCGACCACCGCCGGATCACTGGTAACCGTCACCGCGAGGCCGGGCGCAGCCTGCTTGAGCCGCGTCGACACCGAGTGCAGATTGCCCATTCCGTAATCGACAACGGCGATATCAGTCATATGCGCGGCGATGCTAACTGACGAATAGCAGCTACAGCGTGCCTTTGGTAGACGGCACGCCCTTCATGCGCGGGTCGAGCTCGACCGCCATGCGCAAGGCGCGTCCGAACGCCTTGAACGCAGTCTCCGCCTGGTGGTGCGCGTTCTCGCCCTTGAGATTGTCGACATGCAGCGTGACCAGCGCGTGATTGGTAAAGCCCTGGAAGAATTCATGCACGAGGTCGACGTCGAACTCACCGATGCGCGCGCGCACGAAATCGATTTTAAGGCTCAGCCCCGGACGACCCGATATGTCGACGACCACGCGCGACAGTGCTTCGTCGAGCGGCACGTAGGCATGCCCGTAGCGGCGCACGCCTTCCTTGCTGCCGAGCGCCTTGACGAAAGCCTGCCCCAGCGTGATGCCGATGTCCTCGACCGTGTGGTGGGCATCGATGTGCAGGTCGCCCTGCGCCTCGATGTCGAGATCGAACACGCCGTGGCGCGCAACCTGATCCAGCATATGGTCGAGGAAGGGCACGCCGGTGGCGAGCGTGCTCTTGCCGCTGCCGTCGAGATCGAGCTTGACGCGGATCTGCGTTTCCTTCGTGTCGCGTTTGATTTCCGCGGTACGCTTGGCCATGATTAAGTCGGCTGGGTTCTAAATCGGGTTGCGAGGGCGCTTAGGTTTTAAGGACGTTTAAAGCGGCGAGGAACTGCGTGTTTTCCGCGGGCGCGCCCACCGTCACACGCAGGCAGTCGTTCAGCAACGGATGCGTGCCATTGAGGTTCTTGATAAGAACGCCGCGCTCTTTAAGCCCGCTGAAAACCGCGTTCGCATTTGCCGTTCTGAACAAAATAAAATTCGCCTCGCTCGCGTACGCCTCGACGCCCGGGATGCCCCGTAACTCCGCCGTCAGCCGCGCCCGTTGCGCGCGTATCTCGGCGGCCTGCGCGTCGAGCACGTCAACGTGCTGCAAAACTTCGCCCGCTACCAGCTGCGACAAGACGTTGACATTATACGGTAAACGTACTTTATCGACGTGATTCAACCACGCGCCGCGACCGGCCACGAGGCCCAGCCGCAGGCCGGCAAGACCGAGCTTCGACAACGTGCGCATCACTACGAGGTTGGGAAAATCTGCCAGGCGCGGCATGAACGTCGCGCCTGCAAACGCGTGATAAGCCTCATCGACGACGACGATGCCCGGCGCAGCTTCGATAATCCGCGCAATCACGTCGGCATCGAACAAGTTGCCGGTCGGATTGTTCGGGTAGGCGATGAAAACCAGCGCCGGCTGTTGCCGGGCGATCGCCGCCAGGGTCGCCGTCTCGTCGATCTGAAAATCACGGGTGAGCGGGACGCTTTCGTAACGCATGCCCGCCACTGTCGCCAGCAGGCGAAACATTACAAACGTGGGGTCGACGCCGAACATCACGCTGCCCGGCCGCGCGACGGCGACCGCCAGCAGGTGAATCAGCTCATCTGAACCGTTGCCGAGCACGATATCCATGTCGGCAGGAATCTGCATCAGCGTGCGCAACCGCGCTTTGAGCGCGCGTGAATCCGAGTCCGGATAGCGGTTGAGGGCTGCGCCGGCCACGCGCGCGGCAATCGCCTGCATCAACTCCGCCGGCAGATGGTACGGGTTCTCCATCGCGTCGAGCTTGACCATGCCCGTCGAGTCGGGAACGCTGTAGCCCTTAAGCGCGCGTATTTCGTTGCGTATGATGTCGTCAGGTGTCTTAGTCATTTTGTGCGGTTGGAGCGCCCGTTGTTATTTCACTGCAGCGCGGTGTGCACGGCCTTCAGGATTTCACCGGCGTCATCCGGTACTGCGCCGCTTTGGCGTGCGCGCTCAGTCCTTCGCCGTTGGCGAGTTCGGCGGCGATGGCGCCGAGGCTCATCGCGCCTTTTTTCGACACGCCGATCACGCTCGACCGTTTTTGAAAGTCGTAGACGCCCAGCGGCGACGAGAAGCGTGCGGTGCGCGACGTCGGCAGCACATGATTGGGCCCGGCGCAGTAGTCGCCCAGGGATTCGGACGTATACGCGCCAAGGAATATCGCGCCGGCGTTGCGGATCTTCGGCAGCAAGGCATCGGGATTGGCCACCGACAACTCGAGATGCTCGGGCGCGATCCGATTGACGAGCGCGCACGCTTCGTCGATGTCGCGCACCTCGATCAGCGCACCGCGTTTTTCCAGTGCGGCCTTGATCACCGCCTGGCGCGGCATTCCGCCAAGCTGCCGCTCGATGCTGGCCGCGACCTGTTCGAGGTAGTGCGCGCCGGGCGCGAGCAGGATCGCCTGCGCCATTTCGTCGTGCTCGGCCTGCGCGAAAAGGTCCATCGCTATCCAGTCCGGATTTGTGCTGCCATCGCATACGATCAAAATTTCCGACGGCCCCGCCACCATGTCGATGCCGACGACTCCAAACACGCGCCGCTTGGCGGCGGCGACGTACGCATTGCCGGGGCCGACGATCTTGTCGACCTGCGCAATCGTCTCCGTGCCGTAAGCGAGCGCAGCTACCGCCTGCGCGCCGCCGATACCGAACACGCGGTCGACACCCGCGAGCGCGGCTGCCGCGAGTACAAGCGGATTTCTTTCACCGCCTGGCGTCGGCACGACCATGACAATATCGCGCACGCCGGCGACTTTTGCCGGCAGCGCATTCATCAGCACCGACGACGGATAAGCCGCCTTGCCGCCCGGCACGTATAACCCGACTCGATCGAGAGCGCTCACCTGCTGCCCCAGCCGCGTGCCGTCCTCGTCTGTGTAGCTCCACGACTGTGCGACCTGCCTCTCGTGATAAGTCCGTATGCGGGTCGCCGCCCGCTCCAGTGCCGTCCGTTGCGCGGGCGTGATGGCGGCCAGCGCGCTGTGCAATTCATCGCGGGAGAATTCGAGTTGCGCCACCGCCGACGCCTGAACGCGGTCAAAACGCCGCGTATACTCGAGCACGGCGGCATCACCGCGGTGTTTGACGTCGTCAAGTATGCCGGCAACGACGGATTCGACGGCCGGGTCCAGCGCGCCTTCGAATGCGAGCAACGCCGCGAGCTGCGCGGCGAAATCCGGCGCGCTCGACTGCAAGCGCTTTAGCGCGATCATTTGACCGCCCGCGCGAGGTCGTCGAGCAATGGCTGGATCTGCGCGCGCTTCAATTTAAATGCGGCCTGGTTGACGATAAGGCGCGCGCTGACCTGCGCGATCTCCTCGACAGCGACGAGGTCATTGGCTTTTAACGTGCTGCCGGTGCTGACAAGGTCGACGATGGCGTCTGCCAGGCCGGTCAATGGCGCGAGTTCCATCGAACCATAAAGCTTGATGAGATCGACGTGCACGCCTTTTGCGGCAAAATGCTCGCGCGCGGTCTGCAGATATTTGGTGGCGACACGCAGCCGCGCCCCCGACTGCACCGCGCGCTCGTAATCGAAACCGTTGCGCACCGCCACCATCAGCCGGCAGCGCGCGATTTTGAGATCGAGCGGCTGATACACGCCTTCGCCGCCGTACTCGGCGAGTATGTCGCCGCCGGCGACGCCCAGATCGGCAGCCCCGTACTGCACATACGTGGGCACGTCGGTCGCGCGCACGATGATGAGCCGCACGTCCGCGTGCGATGTGCCGATAATCAGCTTGCGCGAGGCGTCGGGATCTTCAGACGCGACGATACCTGCCGCCCTGAGCAACGGCAGCGTTTCGTCGAGAATGCGTCCCTTCGATAGTGCGATACTGATCATGACGGTCAAAGCGGGCGTAAGATTTTGAATTTTACCGCAGAAACTGCGTCGCAAGGCCGCGCTTGACGCCGCCGGCACGTGCGCATACGCCGCGCTTCAGCGCACGCGGCTGATACGCGCGCCCAAGCGCGACAGTTTTTCTTCGATCGATTCGTAGCCGCGATCGAGATGGTAGACGCGCTCGATGGTCGTTTCACCGCGCGCGACCAGGCCCGCGATCACCAGACTTGCCGACGCGCGCAAATCCGTCGCCATCACGGTAGCGCCGTCGAGGTGGGCAGTGCCGGTCACCGTCGCCGTGTTGCCTTCGACGTCGATATGCGCCCCCAGCCGGCGCAACTCCTGCACATGCATGAAGCGATTCTCAAAAATCGTCTCGGTCATTAATGCGCTGCCCGACGCAACAGTGTTCAGCGCCATGAATTGCGCCTGCATGTCGGTCGGAAACGCCGGGTACGGCGCGGTGCGCAGACTCACGCCGCGCAATGCTCCCGACATGGTCAGGCTGATCCAGTCCTCGCCGGATTCGATGGTCGCGCCCGCCTCGCGGAGCTTATCGATTACGGCATCCAGTATGCTGGCGCGCGTGTCGCGCAGCCGGATTTCACCACCGGTCGCGGCCGCTGCCGCCAGAAATGTGCCGGTCTCGATGCGATCGGGCATGACGCGATGGCTGGCAGCCGTCAGGCGCGGCACACCTGCTACGCGTATGACATCGCCGCCCGCGCCTTTGATATTTGCACCCATCGCCTTTAGGCAATTCGCGAGGTCGACGACTTCGGGCTCGCGCGCAGCATTCTCAATGACGGTTTCACCATCGGCCAACGTCGCCGCCATCATGATGTTTTCGGTCCCGGTCACCGTCACCATGTCCATGACGATACGCGCGCCTTTCAGGCGTGGCGCCGTTGCGTGCATGTAGCCATGCTCTATGGTTATGGTCGCACCCATTGCTTCGAGCGCCTTCAAATGCTGGTCGACCGGCCGCAGCCCGATGGCGCAGCCGCCCGGCAGCGACACGCGCGCGTTGCCGAAACGCGCCAGCAGCGGCCCGAGCACCAGCACCGACGCGCGCATTGTTTTGACGAGTTCGTACGGGGCGACCGGATTGGCGAGTGCCTGCGCGTTGAGCTCGACGCCCAGCTTGTCGTCCACTGACACGGCAATACCCATTTGCGCGAGCAGTCCCAGCATGGTCGTCACGTCGCGCAGATGCGGAACATTGGCGACGCGCAACGGTTCCGCGCTCAAAATCGACGCGCAGAGTATCGGCAGCGCCGCGTTCTTAGCACCGGAAATCCGCGCTTCGCCCTTGAGCGGCACGCCGCCCTCGATGACCAGTCTATCCATGCGGCAAGGCGGCGCGGCTTATTGCTTCGCCCAGTCTTCGGGCGTATGCGTCTGCATCGACAGCGCGTGAATCTCCACGCGCATGCGATCGCCCAGCGCGCGGTAAACAATCTGGTGCTGCTGGACTTTGTTCTTGCCGCGAAACGCATCGCTCACGATCACGGCCTCGAAATGCTGACCGTCGCCTTCGACGCGCACGAATTCGCATGCGAGCCCCTGCTCGATATAGGCTTTGACTTGCTCGGCTTGTAGCATCGGCACCTCGGTTTCAGTACTTGGGATTATTGCCGGCAGCGCCGTTTCATTGCCTGCAAATCAGGCAGCCGGCGCCACCAGATCGGCGACGCCGTACAGCGCCGCGAGGCTTTTCATGCTCTCGGGAAGATTACGGAACGAAACCTGCAGCTTCTTATTTTGTGCGAAGCGCCGCCATTCGAACAGCACGCTCAACGCGCTCGAGTCGACCTCGGTGACCGCCGCCAGATCGACGACCATGTCGGCATCGAGCTGCTGCTTGCCTTCGTCGCACAGCCCTACCGCATTGGCGATTGTCATCGCGCCGGACAGGCGCAACTCGTTGCCTGTCCGCTCGATCATTTTTTCGCGATCGGCTGCTGCGCCAGCGATTTGTTCTTGGTCGCCAGCGTCGCAATCAGGCCGTCGATGCCGTTTTTCTGGATTTCCGAGGCAAAGCTGCTGCGGTAATTCTGCACGAGACTGACGCCGGCGATTACCACGTCATAAACTTTCCAACCGCCGTCCGTTTTTTCCATGCTGTAATTGATGTCGATCGGATCGGCGCCGCTTTTTTGCTTGATCAGCGAGCGCACTACCACCTCGGAATCGGCGGGCGCCATTTTCAGCGGACGGTACTCGATGACCTGATCGCGATACTGGGTGAACGCGGTGGTGTAAGTATTGACCAGCAGCGCGCGAAATTCATTGGTCAGCGTTTGCTGTTGCGCCGCCGACGCCTGGCGCCATGGCGCGCCGACGGCAAGCCGCGTCATCCTAGAGAAATCGAAATGCGGCAGGATTTTCGCCTCGACGAGGTCGAGAATCTTCTTCGTATTGCCGGCCTGCATGTCCTTGTCCGCGCGCAACACGCCGAGCACTTCGTCGGTGACTTTTTTCGCGAGCGCGTCGGGCGCGACTTCCTGCGCCAGCACCTGTGACATCGTCAGTGCTGGCACCCCCAGCAGCAACCCGAACACCAACCCGCTTATGAGCTTCTTCATTGTGCTTCCTTCCACATCGCTTGACTGCTGTTATCCACTATTTACTGCTGCTGCCACCCTCGGCCGCCTTGCTGTACATAAACTGGCTGATCAGCTTTTCCAGCACCACCGCCGACTGCGTGAGCTTGATGATATCGCCATTTGCCAGCAACGCTTCTTCAGCCCCGCCCTCGATCCCCACGTATTGCTCGCCTAGCAGCCCGGCGGTCAGAATAGACGCCGAACTATCCTTAGGAAACTTATAACGCTTGTCGACGTTCATGGTTACTTTTGCCATGAATTTTTCGTTATCAAATGTAATTTCGCTTACGCGTCCGACCACTACGCCGGCGCTTTTGACCGCCGCGCGCGGTTTCAGGCCGCCGATATTGGTGAAAGGCGCCGATAACTGATAGGTTTCGGTGCCACCGATGCTGCCCATATTGCCGACTTTGAGCGCAAGTATGGTCAGCGCCGTAAAGCCGGCGATGACAAACAAGCCCACCCACAGGTCGATTGTCGAGCGTTCCATTAAATCCCCCGAAACATGAATGCAGTTAGTATGAAATCCAGACCGAGTATCGCCAGCGACGAGGTCACCACTGTCCGCGTAGTGGCGCCGGATACGCCTTCGGCGGTCGGCAGCGCGTCGTAGCCTTCGAACAAGGCAATCCACGTCACCGCGATGCCGAATACGACGCTCTTTATTATGCCGTTCACGATGTCTTCGCGAAAGTCGACGGCGCTCTGCATCTGCGACCAGAACGAACCGTCATCCACGCCGATCACCACGACACCGATCAGGTAGCCGCCGTAAATACCCATTGCGCTGAACATGGCGGCCAGTAGCGGCATCGAGATTGCGCCGGCCCAGAAACGCGGCGCCACCACGCGCGCGATAGGGTCCACCGCCATCATCTCCATCGCCGACAGCTGCTCGGTCGCTTTCATCAGTCCGATTTCGGCGGTCATCGCGGAGCCCGCGCGACTCGCGAACAGCAGCGCCGATACGACGGGACCCAGTTCGCGCACCAGCGATAAGGCGACGAGCACGCCGAGCGCCGACTCGGAGCCATAGGTATTTAGCGTTTGATAGCCCTGGTAGCCGAGCACCATGCCGACGAACAGGCCCGAAATCAGAATAATCACCATGGACAGCACGCCGGTGAAATAGAGCTCACGGATGATCAGCCGCACGCGCAGAAAACTGGTGCCCGAGTTGAGTAGTGTCAACCCTAAAAAGCGCGCAGCATAGCCCAGACGCAGTATGCTTTCGATCGCCTTGTGACCGATGCGCCTCGCGTTGAAGATGGAGTCGCGATTAAGCAAGCTCGAGTTCCTCGCTGAATTTCCTGCTCGGATACTGATAGGCGACGGGACCGTCGGCTTCACCCCACACGAATTGATGAACGAGGGGGTCCTTCGACGCGCGCATTTCAGCGGGCGTGCCATGCGCAACCATTACGCCCTCGGACAGGTAGTAAACATAGTCGACGATGTCGAGCGCTTCCTGCACATCGTGGGTAACCA
The DNA here is from genome assembly GCA_025363575.1 of Betaproteobacteria bacterium. Next base: position 19,943 of record JANYDM010000071.1, read on the forward strand.
CGATCGAAGTCGAGCCGAGAGCGTCGTTGAGCTTGCGCACCAGATTGCGGATGACGCCCAGCGAGATCGGATCGAGCCCGGTGAAGGGTTCGTCGTACATGATGAGCATCGGATCGAGCGCGGTCACGCGCGCCAGCGCGACGCGGCGCGCCATGCCGCCGGAAAGTTCCGATGGCATCAGCCGGTGCGCGCCACGCAGCCCTACGGCATCCAGTTTCATCATCACGAGATCGTGAATCATCGATTCGGGCAGGTCGGTGTGCTCGCGCATCTGAAATGCAACATTGTCATAAACCGACAGGTCGGTAAACAACGCGCCGAACTGAAACAGCATGCCCATACGCCGGCGAATCCTGAACAGGCCCTCGCGGTCGAGCTCGTGCGTGAACTGCCCGTCGATTTTGACCGTGCCCTGCGTCGGCTTCAACGCGCCGCCGATGAGCCGCAGCAATGTCGTCTTGCCGGAACCGCTGATCCCCATGATCGCGACGACCTTGCCGCGCGGGATCACCATGTCGATGCCGGTCAGGATCGTACGTCGGCGGTCGTAGGAGAAGCCGACGCCGCTAATTTCGATCAGATTGTCCGCCGCCACGTTTGCCGGAATGCCGCCGCAAAACCATGAATTCTAAACAGTTGGGCGCATTCCCACAATCAAAGGCGCAGGGCAGCCCGGCTGCGCATCGCAATCACGACGCGAGGCGAGCCGCGTTCCTCAATTCCCTGCGTGCTGCGCCCTGTCTCGGCTAAGATATCGGCAGTTCATTGTAAGAGTTGCAGCGGTCATGTCCGGATCCGCATTGAGTTTTAATGCCGTCGTTAAAAACTACGGCCGCGCGCAGGCCCTGCGCGGTGTGAGCATGGAGGTCGCGCGCGGCGAATTTTTCGGCATAGTCGGCGTCAACGGCGCGGGCAAAACGAGCTTGATCAAGTGCCTGCTCGATTTTTGCGATCTCAGCAGCGGCAGCATTCATATTTTTGGCACGCCCCATCATCTGACCGCTGCACGCCGGGGACTGGCATTTCTGCCTGAACGGTTCAATCCGCCGTACTACCTGACCGGCCAGGACTTCATCCGTTACGTCCTCGATATGCAAGGAGTCGCTTATGAGCGCGAACGCACGGAGGCCATGTTGCAGAACTTCGAGCTCGACCACGCGGCGCTCAAGATGCCGGTGCGCGCCTACTCAAAAGGCATGACGCAGAAACTCGGATTGTGCGCATGCCTGCTCGCGCGCAAAGAACTTTATATCCTCGATGAACCCGCGAGCGGGCTCGATCCCAAGGCCCACGCGCTGTTCAAGGCGCAACTGCGCGCGCTCAAGGAACAGTCGCGCACGGTCTTGCTGACGTCGCACGCGCTCGCCGACGTCGCTGAAATCTGCGACCGCCTGGCAGTGCTGCATGCCGGCAGCCTGCGCTTCGTCGGCACGCCCGCTGCATTTTGCGCGCAATACGCCAGCGCCAATCTCGAGCAGGCATTCTTGCGCTGCATTGAGACCACAGCATTGCCCGCCTGATGCTCGTTGTGCCGTCATGGCTATCAGGCGACAGGACTATCTGGCAGAATAGCCAGTCAGGTTAAGGGGGAGTTTTGGAATCACCACAAGCCAAGCCGGATCTGCTGATCGTCGATGACGACCCGTTGATCAGCGACACGCTGAACTTCGTTCTGAGCCGCGACTTCAATGTTTATGTCGCCGAATCACGCGCGCAAGTAAAAAGCCTGCTGCGGCAGCTTGACAGTCCGCCGCAGCTTGCATTGATCGACCTCGGTCTGCCGCCGACGCCGCACCGCCCGGACGAAGGCTTCAAGCTCATCAACGAGCTGATCGCGTATTCGCCCAGCATCAAAATCCTCGTACTGTCTGGGCAGAACGAAGAAACCAATGCCCGCCACGCCCGCACACTGGGCGCGATCGAATTCATCGCCAAACCGTGTGAGCCGGAGAAAATCAAGGAGTTGCTGCAGAATGCGCTGCAAATCCGCGACGCCGAGCTGACCGCGCTGGCGAGCGGCGGTGCGGGCTTGATCGGCAAGAGCCTGCCGATCGACAAGCTGCGCCAGCAAATCATCCAGTATGCGAACGCTCCTTTTTCGGTGTTGATAGAGGGTGAATCCGGCAGCGGCAAAGAGCTTATTGCATCAGCGTTGCACAGCAAGAGCTCGCGCGCGTCTAAACCGTTCCTGGCGCTCAATTGCGCGGCGATCTCTCCGAACCTCGTCGAGCCCACTTTGTTCGGCTATAGCAAAGGCGCCTTCACGGGCGCCACCACTTCGCGGTCCGGCTATTTTGAAGATGCCAAGGACAGCACACTGTTCCTTGACGAGATCGGCGAGCTGCCGCTCGAGCTTCAAGCGAAATTATTGCGCGTGCTTGAAAATGGCGAATACCAGCGCGTGGGAGAAACCCAGAGCCGCGTGAGCAACGCGCGCGTGATTGCGGCGACTAACCGCGATATGCGGCAGGAAATCCGCAACGGGCGCTTTCGCGCCGACCTTTATCACCGGTTGTCGGTGTTCACTATCGACGTCCCCCCGCTGCGCGATCTCGGCGAAGACAAACGCATGCTGCTCGACCATTTCCGCGAGTTTTACGCACGGCAGGCCGCGGCCAAAACCTTCGATTTCGATGCCAAGGCAATCAAGCTGTGGCTTGACTACAGCTTTCCCGGCAATGTGCGCGAGTTGCGCAACATAGTAATCCGCCTGACGACCAAGCACGCGGGCCAGTCCGTCAACGCCGAGCAGCTGCAGGTCGAGCTCGATATGGAAAGCATGGAACTCGACCTGCCCGGGCTGCCGCTCGGACAGGGCTTTAAGTCTATTCTCGAGGCCGCCAAGAAACATCTGCAGCTGCAGAAGAACTTCAATCTCGATCTGACCATGCAGCAATGGGAAAAAGGCTATGTGGAAGCCGCGTTGCTGATAACGCAGGGCAATCTGTCGCAGGCCGCCAAGTTACTCGGCATACACCGGACCACCCTCTATAGCCGTATGCAGAACTATGGCACACCGGAAGAACCGTCCGGCACACCGGAATAGCTTTGCACCTTTCAGCTGCCGCGCAGCGCATGCCGGTAGCTGCACGGGCTGTCCCATAAGGCAAACACGCTGATGTACTACTCCCACTTCGGACTCGCGCAGCCGCCGTTCCGGATCACGCCGAATACGGAGTTTTTCTTTGGCGGCGGCAATCGCGGCCCCATACTCGAAGCGCTGCTGTACGCGATCAGCCAGGGCGAAGGCATAATCAAGGTCACCGGCGAAGTCGGCAGCGGCAAGACCATGTTGTGCAGCATGATGCAGGCACGCCTGCCGGCGAACATCGAAAGCGTCTATCTCGCCAATCCCAGCGTTTCGCCGGAGGAAATCCTGCATGCCATAGCGCTGGAGCTGCATCTGAAGCCGTCACGCGACGCAGGCCATCTTGAAATCATGCAGATGCTGAACACCCATCTGCTCGAACGCCACGCGGCGGGCAAGCAAGTGGTGATGTTCGTCGAAGAATCGCAAAGCATGCCGATCGCGACTCTCGAAGAAATCCGGCTGCTGTCGAATCTTGAAACTGCCCATAGCAAACTTCTGCAAATCGTTTTGTTCGGCCAGCCCGAGCTCGAGGAAAACCTCCGCCAGCCACAAATCCGCCAGCTGCGCGAACGCATCACGCATAGCTTCCGGCTATCGCCATTAAAACCTGACGAAATCCGCGATTACCTGAATTTCCGCCTGCGCGCGGCCGGCTATCGGGGGCCCGATCTTTTTACTCAGCCGATCGTCAGCATGATTGCGCGCTCGTCTGGCGGCTTGACGCGCCGTATCAATCTTATTGCGGACAAGGCGTTACTCTCGGCGTTCTCGGAAAATACGCATACCGTCCGCGCCAAGCACGTGAAAGCCGCGGTTCGCGACAGCGAATTCAGCCGCTATGAAGCACCACTGCCGCGACTCAAGTTGAGCCTCGCGGTGCTTCTGTTCATTGTTGGCGCTGGAATCGGAGTCGCGCTGTATGCGCTGTTCAGTGCCTATCAATTCGATGCGCCCATAGCGCGAGCGCCGGCGGCGGCCACCCCGGCTGCTGCGCCGCGGCCCGCGCCGGCGAGCGAGGCCGCAAGCAGTCCGCAGGCTGCCGCTGACCCAGCCGTTGCCCGCGCCTCCTCTCCCGAGGCGGCCGACTCGGCGAAAATGCAACAGTCTGCCCCCCCCGGCGGCGCCCTCCCTTCAGCGCCGGCGGCTGCGCCCGCGACCGCGCAGGCAACTCCCGCTCGTCCTAATTCCACTCCTGCGTCCAGCGCATCCGCCGGCGCGTCAAAACCCGCGATCGAGGTCGCAAAACCCCCTGGGCCGGTCGAATCATCAAAAGCCAGCACTAACTTACATTCATTGGTAGAAGAACAAGATGAAGTGCAAACCCGGCTTGCCGCGACGAAAGACTGGCTTGCTCAAGGCGATAAAAACCCCTTTACAATTCAGCTTTTGGGCGCCGAAAACGCCAATCAGCTAAAGCATCACCTGAACGTCATTCGCAAATATATTGAAATTAATGACATTTTTGTGTACCGTACATTGGCGAAACAAAAACCGTCGCTCACGGTGTTATACGGGTCTTTCGATAGTCGCCGGGCCGCGCAAGAAGCACTGGCCAAATTGCCGGCGTCGTTGAAAGCGTACAAGCCAGTGTTGCGCACGATGAAGGGCATACGCGCCGAGATCGCTCAGCACCAGTCCTCCTGACACGAGCGAGTCACGGTTCGCGGTACGTGACGTTGTTGCTTAATTAGGGGGTAGCACAATGGTTGGATTTCTGGCTTCCGGCAAGCGGACTGATGGAAGTATTCTCACCGTACGCCGCGCACGAATATCCGCGCCGTCACTGCTCATCTGCGCATTGGCGGTGCTAACTCTGGCGGGCTGCTACAAGCGCTCGGTGATGCCGCAGTCGGAAGGTCATGTTGCGACGCCGGCGACGAAGCCCGCGCTGGCGGATGTGCCACCGCCGGCGCGCACCAGCGACTTCGTGCCGCCGCCGCGCCCTGCCATCAAGCCCCCGACCTACAGCGTCATCGTCAACGAAGTGCCCGTTAAAGAACTGCTTTTCGCGCTGGCGCGCGACACCAAGCAAAACATCGACATCCATCCCGGCCTGGCGGGCCTCGTCAGCCTCAACGCCATCAACGAAACGCTGCCCGCGATACTGGACCGCGTGAGCAAGCAGGTGAACATGCGCTATCGCGTTGAAGGCAACAACATAATCATCTCGCCGGATACGGCGTATATGAAGACTTACAAGGTTAACTACGTCAACATGACGCGGGAGACGACGTCGACGATCGGCGTCTCGGGACAGATCAATTCCGGCACCGGCGGCTCGGGTGCCAGCGGCAGCAGCGGCGGCGGAGCGGGTGGCGCGGGCGGCCAGCTCAATGCATCGAGCACGGTGGTCAAAACCGTCAGCAATAATAATTTCTGGGAAGCGCTTCGCGACAACATCCGCGCAATACTGGTGTCGACACGCAGCCAGAGCCTCACTTCTGAACAGCGTGCCGAGCGCGCGGAAGCCCAACGCTCGGCGCGCGAAGAGCGCCTTCAACAAGCTGAGGCGGTCGCGCGCGCCGGTCAGGCCGCGCCGCAATTATTCAATAGCGTGTTCGGCAATCCAACGACTGCTTTGCCGGTGGCCGGCGATGTGAGCGACGATATCGTGGTCAACTCGGTCTCCGGCACGATCAGCGTCCTCGCGACCGAAAAACAGCACGCCCTAGTCCAGGCCCATATCGACAGCATCACTCAGATGGCGCAGCGCCAGGTGCTGATAGAGGCGACCATCGCCGAGGTGACTTTGTCGGACGCCTATCAAGGCGGTATCGACTGGAGCAGGCTCGCGGTATCGGGCGGGCTCAGCGTGACCCAGTCACTCATTCCCGGCATTGCCAACGCATTCAACGCGGGCAGCCTGACCGTCGGCTTCTCAGATCCAACATCCAAATTCGGCAATATCGCGGCATCGATCAAGCTGCTCAATCAATTTGGCAACACGCGCGTGTTGTCGAGCCCGAAATTGATGGCGCTCAACAATCAGACTGCCTTGCTCAAGGTGGTCGACAATATCGTCTATTTCAATATCGAAGCCACGACCACCACGGCCGCAAACGTCGGCACCAATACCACGTTCAATACCACGGCTCAGACGGTACCGGTCGGCATGGTGATGAGCATGGTGCCGCAAATCAACGAAAACGGCCAGGTCACCCTAACCGTGCGGCCGACCATAACGCGCATCAACGGTTTTGCCAACGACCCGAACCCGAGTCTGTGCAGCGCAGTGATTGCAGCTTCCAATGCCGGCAAGTGTCTGACCAACCCGGTGCCTCAGGTGCAAACCCGTGAGATGGAATCGGTGCTGCAGCTGGTGAGCGGTCAGACTGCGGTGCTGGGCGGGCTCATGCAGGACAATCTTCAATACAACCGCAATGCGATTCCGGGTGTGGGCTCGCCTGCGAATACCGGATTTTTCAGCGAGCTTTTCGGCATCCGTAATGACGCCATCACGAAATCCGAGCTGGTGATTTTCCTGCGTTCGACAGTCATCACCAATCCAAGCCTAGACAGCGACGAGCTGAAATTCTTTCAGCGCTTCCTGCCGCAGCAGACCCAGACGCCGTCAGAAGCAACCCCCGGTGAAACGGCCGGCATCCCGCGATGAGCTTGTTGATGAAGGCCTTGGAAAAGGCCGCCAAAGACCGCGTCGAAGGCGAACCTCCCGCGGCGCCGCCCGCGACTGTCGTGCCGCCTGCGGCGGGCGGCCCCGGTATTAAGCCTGGGCCCGAACTTACGCTGGAGCCTGTTGCCGCTCTGAAGGCCGAACCGGCCGCCGCATCTCGAGCGACTGCCCCATCAGAGCGTACAACAACGCCGGCCAATGCAGCTGCCGCGACGCCGCGTGATTCAGCAAGAGCGGCGGCGATGATACGAGCCGCCGGGCAAAGCGAATCCGATGGCAATGTGTTTTCCTATCTGCGCGATCGGCCGCTGATAGCACTCGGCGCTGTGGCGACCATTTTTCTGCTCGCCTTCGGCGCCTATGTCTACATCCAAATGAATCCGGCCATGTTTATCACGCAGGCGCCACGCCCGGCAGCAACCGTGCCGATCGCGCCCGCGGTGGTGGCGGCTACTCAGAGCGGTGCGACTACAACTGTGCCCGTAGTACCGCAACCGGTCGCGCTAACGTCGCTGCTGCCACCGACGGACCAAAGTGCGGGCAAGGACAAGGTCGCGCCCCTGTCACCGCAACTGGCAGGGTCGTCCGCATCGGCGGCGGCAGCGACGCCCGCAACTGCAGCTGTCACGCCCGCAGTCGTGTCCGCCGCCACCCCTGCATTGAGCGTTCCACAAACGCCTCGCGACACGATCAAAGTCACGACGGGAAACACGGCGCCGGCGATTAATCCGGTACTGTCGGAAGCTTATGCTGCACTCACGGCCGGCAACGTCGAGGCTTCCCAGCGACTTTATAATCAATTGCTGAAAAGCGATCCGCGCAACGTCGAATCGCTTCTCGGCCTGGCAGCCATCGCAACCCAGCAGGGCGACCGCGATACCGCGACGAAACATTACGTCAAAATACTGGAATTGGATCCGCGCAACGCCGTCGCGCAGGCGGGCTTGATCGGCATGGTCGGCCGCGCCGACCCCCAGTCTGCCGAGACCCGCGTTAAACAGCTGATTGCGCGCGAACCGTCGGCAGCTTTCCTCTATTTTACGCTGGGTAATACTTATATCGACCAGAGCCGCTGGCCCGATGCGCAGCAGGCGTTCTTTCAGGCGCACCATCTGCAGCCTGAAAATCCCGACTATGCGTACAACCTCGCAGTCGCGCTCGAACATATGGGCCAGCCGAAATCGGCGCTCGATTTTTACCGGCGCGCTGTGCAACTGGCGGCGGCCAGGGGTCGTGCCAATTTCGATGTCGCCGCCGCGCAGCAACGGGTCGGTAAATTAGAAAACGCCGTGCAATAGCGAGGCCGGTATCCTCTCTAATGCACCGGCCGGCGGAATAACTTGCGATACCTTCCCCCTCATTGTCAGTAACGAACCGATTTTCCGATGGCTGAACAGCGCAAAAAACTGCGATTAGGCGAGCTGCTGGTACAGCAGGGACTGATTACCCCTGACCAGCTTGGGATCGCGCTCGCCGAGCAAAAACAGAACAACATACCGATCGGCCGCCAGCTCGTGCGCCTCGGCTTCATCACCGAAGCGGCAATTCGCGACATCATGGCGCGCACCGTCGGGCAGGAATCGATCGATCTCGCGCAGGTCGTCGCCGATCCTGAAGCGTTGAAACTCGTGCCGCAGGACTTCGCGCGCCGTCACCGTCTGCTGCCGATAGCGTACGATGCCGACGAACGCCAGCTCAGCATAGCGACGACGGAAATCTTCAATGTCGTCGCGCTCGATCAATTGCGCGCCACGTTAGGCCCCAACGTAGAGATCAAGACCCAACTCGCGGGCGAAGCCCAGCTTGAAGATTACATCGACCAGTTTTACGGGCACGAGCTGTCAGTCGACGGCATCCTGCAGGAAATCGAGACCGGCGAAATCGATTACCAGAGCCTGGGTGTGGGCGGCGACGAGTACACACAGCCGATGGTGCGCCTCGTTAACGCGCTGCTGGTGGACGCGGTCAAGCGCGGCTCGTCCGACATCCACTTCGAGCCCGAATATGCATTTCTGCGCATACGCTACCGCATCGACGGCGTGCTCGAGACAGTGCGCAGCCTGCACAAAACATACATGCCGGGGATCACGGTCCGCATCAAGGTAATCAGCGAAATGAACATCGCCGAGACACGCGCGCCGCAGGATGGTCGCCTCTCGCTCACGCTCAACGGCCGGCCGATCGATTTCCGCGTATCAACGCATCCGACAATACACGGCGAAAATATCGTGCTGCGGATTCTGGACCGCGAAAAATCGATTATCAGCCTCGACAAGATGAACCTGCCGACACAGACGCTAACCCGGTTGAGTTTGATGCTGGCGCGCCCCGAGGGGATCCTGGTGGTTACCGGGCCGACTGGCAGCGGCAAGACAACCACGCTCTATTCACTGCTGTCGCAGGTCAATGACGAAAGCGTCAACATCATGACGCTCGAAGATCCGGTGGAGTACCCGCTGACGCTGATGCGCCAAACTTCCGTCAACGAGGCGGTCAAGATGGATTTCGCCAACGGCATCCGGTCGATGATGCGACAGGACCCGGACATTATCCTGGTCGGCGAGATTCGCGACCGCGACACTGCCGAAATGGCTTTTCGCGCCGCGATGACGGGCCACCAGGTATTTTCGACCTTGCATTCCAATTCGGCGCTCGGCGCGTTTCCGCGCTTGCTCGACATCGGGATCCAGCCCGACATCATGGCTGGCAATATTATCGGCGTGATAGCACAGCGCCTCGTGCGCGTGCTTTGCGTGCATTGCAAGGAGGCCTATGTCCCGACGCTCGAGGAGCGCAGGATACTCGGCACCGCCGCGGCCGACACCGCGCATATCTATCGGCCAACCGGTTGCGTAAAGTGCGCAAATAAAGGCTACAAAGGGCGCAGTTCCGTCATGGAGCTCCTCGTCATGGACGGCGACCTTGACGAACTCGTGGCGCGACGCGCGACGGCAAAGGAACTGCGTGCCGCCGCGCTGGCAAAAAATTTCCGTCCACTCGCGGAAGAAGGCGTCGCGCTCGTCTTGAATGGCACTTCCAGCATCGCTGAAATATCGCGCTCCGTCGATCTGACGGGCCGCTTCAATTAGCGCCCATACCTGCGTGCAGACCACAACGCATCGGATTTGTAACCTGTTCGAAATTCCGCCCGGCTGGCTTCACTGACGGCGACTGACCATGTCGTCATTTCAATACAAGGCCGTCGACAAAACCGGCCGTCCCGCCCGCGGCGCCCTCGACGCGGTAAACGAAGTCGATCTCGAACTGCGCCTGCGCCGCATGGGGCTCGATCTCATCACATTCCGCGAAATTGAGAAGAGCGCAAGCGGCTTCGGCGCCGGCGGCAATATCACCCGCCGCGATTTGATCACGTTCTGTTTCGACATGGAGCAGATTACGCGCTCGGGAATTCCCCTCCTTGAAGGCATCCGCGATCTGCGCGACTCAATCGAAAACCCGCGTTTTCGCGAGATTCTCGCGACGTTGATCGAGGATATGGAAGGCGGCCGCGTTTTGTCGCAGGCCATGTCTCAGCACACATACGTATTCGACAAGGTGTTCGTGAGCCTGATCCGCGCCGGCGAACAGGCCGGACGCCTGACCGAAGTTTTTGCCAATCTCGGCGCCACGCTCAAATGGCAGGATGAACTCGCATCGCAAACCAAACGCCTGCTGATGTATCCCGCATTCGTGCTTGTGGTGGTGATCGCGGTCATGCTGTTCATGCTCATCTTCCTGGTGCCGCAAGTCACGCAGTTACTCAAAGCCATGGGAATAGCTTTGCCGATGCAGACCCGCGCGCTGATTTTCATGTCGAACACCGTAATCGACTACTGGCCATTGGTGTTCGGCATTCCCATCGTGGTCGTCACCGCGCTGGTCGTGATGATAAAGCAGAGCCCGAAGGCTCACTATCTCTGGGACTATACCAAGCTGCACATTCCCGTCATCGGCACCATCATGCAGAAAATCATCATGTCGCGATTTACCAATTTTTTCGCACTGATGTACCAGTCGGGCATCACGATTCTCGACGCGATCAAGACATCCGAGGAGATCGTCGGCAACCGCGTGATCGCGGACGGCCTGATGCGGGCCGGCGCGCAAATTAACGCGGGCGACAGCCTCACGGAGACATTTCAGAATCTCGGCATCTTTCCGCCCCTGGTTATCCGCATGCTGCGTGTAGGCGAAGCCACGGGTGCGCTCGACGTCGCGCTGCTTAACGTCACGTATTTTTACAACCGCGACGTCAAGGAGTCGGTGGACAAAGGCATGGCCATGATAGGCCCCGTGCTGACTGTATTTCTTGGCGGCCTGATGGTCTTCATCATGTGGTCGGTGCTGGGCCCCGTGTATGATATTCTGGGCAAGATTAAATTCTAGATAAATTGTTAATCGCAAAGGATAAACGGGCTCGCCATGGCGGATAAGCTGCTGATTTCGGTGTCAGCGATGCAGGTCAGCGCAACGCGCTGGCAGGGTGGTCGCCTTGGCACCTGCGTGGTGTTCGATAACAGCGAAGCCGGCGTTGCCGCATTCAAGGACTATCTCGTGCACAGCCCGCGACTGCCGGCGCACATCATTGTGGACGCGGTCGAGGAAGACTACCGTTTCGAATCGCTGCCCCACAGTTTTGGCAGCGATCGCAGCGAGATGATCGCGCGCAAGCTGAAACAGCATTACCGCAATACGCCATACTGCAGCGCGCGCATGCAGGGCCGCGATGCCGGAAAACGGCGCGACGACCGCTATCTGTTCTGCGCCTTGACCAATCCCGAATTGATCACCCCGTGGCTGCAGGCCGTCGTCGAATGTGAACTTCCGGTGGCCGGCATTTACCTGTTGCCGACGGTCAGCGCGCGACTGATAGAGAAACTCGCCCTCAAACAAACGAATCTTCTGGTGGTGTCGATACACGGCACGGGATTGCGGCTGAGCTTCTTCCGCGAGCAGCAACTGCGCATCAGCCGGCTCGCGCGCATCGACGGCAGCGCGGGCGAGATCATCAAGAACTACGCCGAAGAAATTTCCAATACCCGGCTGTATCTGCACGCGTTGCGCGTGATGACGCTCGACGAGCATTTGTCGGTGCTGATCGTCGACCGCGACGACACCCTTACCAAACTTGAACAGACCATCGCTCGCGACAACCCGAATATCGATTGCCGCCGTCTCGGCCGCAAGGAAGTAATCAGCAGCCTGGGCATTAGCGAGGCTGCGATGGCGTCGTCAAGCGATGCGCTGTATCTGCAGTTGCTGGGACTGCGCGCGCCCGAAAACAATCTCGCACCGGCCGGTGTCACACTCGGCTACCGGCAACACCAGGTGCGCCGTGGAATTTACACGCTGGCGGGCGTTTGCGCGTTAGCGATCGCGACCTGGTGTGCAATCGCCGTTTATCAGATATTTGATGCGCGCGGCGATGCCGAGAGCGCACGGCTGCAGACCGCCGACCTGCAACTCAAATATCAGGAAGCGACCAAAAAATTTCCGGCGACGCCGACGACCGCGGAAAACCTGCGACGCGCAGTCGATATTTCACGCAGGATCGGCGCCACCACGCGCACGCCCGAAATCATGCTGGACCTCGTGAGCCACGCGCTCGATCGCCATCCTGCAATCGTGTTGAGAACGCTGGCGTGGAAATACGACAATACCGAGTTCGATGGCCCGCGCGATGCAAATCCCGCGCTGGGCGCACCGCCGTTGATCGCACCGCAACCGGTGGCCCAAGGCAGCGGCAGGCGCAAGGAGAGCGCGCTGATCGAAGGTGAGGTGCGGCCTTTTCGCGGCGACTATCGAGCCGCGATCGAGGCGATCAACCGGTTTGCGGAAGCGCTGGCGCAGCAGCCGAACGTGTCCGAAGTCAAAATCGCGAAACTTCCGCTCAATATCAGTCCCGGGCTCACCTTGTCCGGCAACACCACTGACAGTCGCGATCAAACCGGCAAGGCCGAATTCACGATCATCGTCATGCTGAAGCCCCTCGCGTGAACACCGCCGAAATTCGCGCGGTGCAGGCCCCGCTGATCATGCTGATAGTCGTGGTCGGCCTGGGCGCCGGGCTCATTTACCAGCTCGACCAGACTCTGGTATCGATCAAACGTGAGCTTGCCCAACAGCAAAGCCAGATGCGCGACGCGCGGACCCGCTTGCAGAAATCAGGCGATGAGAAAGAAATCATCGTGCGCGAGCTGCCGAGCTATCAATACCTGCAAAGCATCGGCTTCGTCGGCGACGAGCAGCGCCTGAACTGGCTCGAAGGCCTGCGCCTCGCGAACCAGCAGGCGCGATTGTTCGGCATTCAATATCAGATCAGTTCGCAGCAGGCGTATCCCTATTCGGCCGAGCTCGTTCCAGGCCAGCTGTCGCTGCATCAGTCAGTGATGAAACTGAATTTCCAGCTGCTGCACGAAGGCGATCTCATGACGTTTTTGAGTGCGCTCGGCAAGCAGGGCGCCGGATTCTTCGCCGTCAACCAATGCAAGCTCGATCGCCTGAACACGGGCGGCAGCATACGTTTTCAGCCCAATCTCCGAGCCGATTGCGATATCGCGTGGATTACGCTGCGTCCGGGCCAACCCGGGGAACGCAAATGACAACCGTACGCACTTTGATTTTTTTGTGCACGATGTTCGTCAGCGCCGCCGCCACGGGCGCGGAACTCGGGCGCATGTTTTTCACACCGGCTCAGCGCGACACACTGGACAACGCGCGTAAGCAGAATATCCGCGTCGAGATCGGTACCGACGAAGAACGACCTGCCGCGGCCGCGGCGCCTGTGCCGCACAACGTCAGCGTAAACGGGATGATCCGCCGCAGCGACGGAAGAAATACGGTTTGGCTCAATAACCGCGCCATCAGCGAGCACCAAGCAGGCGGCATCGGCGCGGCGATCGGCAAGAACGACGACCGCGTGCATTTGCGGGTGCCTGAAAGCGGGCGCAACGTGGACCTCAAAGTGGGTCAGACTGTGGAAATCGTCAGCGGGACGATCGAAGAGAACTATTTGCGGCGGCCGGGCCCGAAACCTGAGCCGAAGCCGCCATCCAGTCCGGAAAATACGGGGGGTGACGTGGCAAAAGTCACGGCGCCACTGCAGGGGGACGCCCTAAAATCGGAATCCCCCCTTCAAAGGAGGCCGGCGCGTGCCGTAGATCGGGATGCGCGGGATGAGTCGCGAAACGATAACGCGGCAGACATGAAATGACACGCTGGCGCGCGCCCTTGCCAAGAAATGCCGGTAACCATGACGAGTCGCAGTTGCAGTCGACGAAATCCCGCCCAGCGCGGCTATGCGATGCTCGCCATCATAGCCGCCGTGGGTGTTGCTGCGACCGCGATGGTCGTTACGACGTTGAGTGCAACAGCCGTGCGCAACGAGCAGGTGCGCAAGACAGCCGGGGCGCTGGCGCTGGCCAAGCAGGCGCTGGTAGCGCGCGCAGCATCCGACGATAACCGGCCCGGGAGCCTGCCGTGTCCGGATACGGACAATGACGGGCTTTCCAATGTCGTAGATGTCAACAGCGGCGTCTGCGTGACCACCGTCGGCAGGTTGCCCTGGCAAACCCTCGGCTTGCCGGATCTGCGCGACGCGGACGGGGAGCGCCTGTGGTACGCATTGTCCCAGCACTTCAGCGATAGCTACGGCAACGTAATCAACAGCAATACCGTAGGACAGATCAGTGTCACAGGTGCGGTTGCCGCCGACAATGCGGTCGCCATAGTGTTTGCGCCAGGCGCTCCGGTTAACGGACAAACCCGCGGAGCGGGGACCGCGAATGTGGCTGCCAATTACATCGAGACGTATGTAAATGCCACGACATTTTCGACCAGCGCCAACGGTCGCACTTGCAATGACCAACCGCTCGTGATAAACGACCAACTGACGGTCGTGACCGCTGCTGACATTTTTTCGCCCGTGCAACGGCGTGTCGCGTGGGAAGTGCAATCAGCGCTCAAGTTGTACTACGCAGCCAATGGCAACTATCCGGTTCCTGCATCCGCCACCAATTCAGGTTGCCTGGTAGCGGGATATTCCCAATACTGCACGAGTGCAAGCGGCACCAGCGGACTGATTCCAGCGAATCCGGGCCAATCTTACTCTGGCGCTGCCATGCTGCTCGCGCATTCGGACTCCCCGGTTGTGGACTCTTCCAACTGGTTCGACAAAAATAACTGGCGGGCAGTCGTGAAATATCAGATCGCGCCCGCAGTTACGGTGGCATTTACCGGCGTGCCGTCAGCAACCGCAGCGCAAACAACGAGTACTACCTATTCGATGGGCGTGCAGTAGTGCGGGATCGCCGTATGTTGAACCGGGATTTTTGCAAAATTAACCGCCGAACCAAGCCAAATTGCCGAAGTGGCTTTACTTTGATAGAAATCGCGATTGGCCTGTTTATTATCACGATACTAGCGACCGTACTACTGACGCCGATCACCACGCAAATCACGCAGGCGAAAATTCACCAAGCGAAAGCCGACCTCGACCAGATTAACGAAGCGTTGATAGGTTACGCGCTTGCTCAACCGGTAAAACCGAGCCTGCCCTGCCCTGATGCGACCATCGGGGCAGGCGCTAATGATGGCTTGTCTGACGTTTGCGGTACTGCCCTTGGGCAAACGGTTGGCGGCAACATTCCCTGGGTCACCCTGAACGTTCCCTCGGTTGACCCGTGGGGCCAGCGTTATCAGTATCGCGTCAACAGCGCCTACGCGGACCCCGCTGGATTCAGCATGACGATGAATCTGTCGGGTGCCTGCAACCCACCGGGAACTGCCGGCACAGGCAATCTGTTTCAAACCACGGTCGGGCAAATAAAAATATGCGGCGATAGCGCATGCGCCACCGTGCTCGCCAATACAAACGTGCCGGCGGTGATTTTTTCCCGCGGCCCCAACGGCGCGACAGCACCCACCAGCCCCGACGAAATTGAAAATATCGATAACGATTGCCTATTCGTGAGCCGCCCATATTCCGGCGCCGCCGGCGTGGAGTTCGACGATTTAGTGGTGTGGGTGTCTCCGGGCCTGCTTGTGAGCCGCATGGTGGCTGCACAAAAATTACCTTGATATCCCGCCCCTGGGATTTCTCAGCGCGGCCTCGATATTGATTTACAAGCCAGGCGTTTCGTGACATTGTCATGTCACTTTCCCCATGCAGGTTTCTGCAGATTATTTTCGCTGATGCACCTTGTGTACCGGAAGAAATCTCCAGAAGGTTAGCGATGACACTCCGAGGAAAAGCGAGCGCTGCCGCATAGCAGCGTTTCCACGCGTGCAAGTAATGGTCCGGTCCATGTCCCGATATTCGCAGCCGTCACGTGGCGGCATTGCCATCCTGCTGATGGCGGTACTTTTCGCCGCGGCCATAGCATGGTTCAGCACCTCGTTAGGTACGATCGCGGTCCACGGCGAACGCGAAAGGAAAACCGCGACCTCCCTGGCCCAGGCCAAGCAGGCGCTCGTCGGCCGCGCCGCGATCGATGCCTCGCTCCCCGGCAGCCTGCCATGCCCGGATATGGTCACCCATATTGCGGGCAACGTTCCCGACGACGGCATCGCTGATTTGTTTGCCGGAAATAAATGCCCAAGCTATGTGGGCCGCCTGCCATGGCGGACACTCGGGCTCGCCGACTTGCGGGATGCCGACGGCGAGCGGCTTTGGTACGCGCTGTCGCCGAACTTTCGCGATTTCGCCGCGCTGGTGCAGATCAACGATTCGACGCCAGGCACTTTATCGATTGCCGGAAACGCGACGTCGAGCAACGTCGTGGCAGTAATTTTTTCAGCGGGAGCGGCGCTCGGAACCCAATCGCGCGCAGGCGCCGCTAACCAGAGCAATGCCGCTAACTATCTCGACGGCGCGAACGCTGCAGGCGGCCCGGCTTTCATTAACCAGGCCGCCAGCGCTTCCTTTAACGATAAACTGGCGACTATAACCGTCGCCGAATTGATGGCAATCGTGGAAAAACGCGTTGCCAGTGAGATCACGATCGGCCTCAATCATTACTTCGTGGCCAACTCAGTGTTGCCGAATGCCGCCTTGCCTGCCGACTTTGCATGCCAACCGCACGGCGATCCGAATTTATGTCTGCCATCGTCGACGTCCATCGGACTGCTGCCGCGCAATTTGACGCCCGGCGCGGGCTGGCCCGGAACCGCGTTTCCCGCATGGTTCAATGCAAACTGGCGCACCTCAATGACTTACGCGGTCGCGCCCGAATGTACTTCCCTGCCCGCGTGCTCGAGCACAACGTTCAGCGCAGTGACGGATGCCGGCATCTTCACCCCGAAAGTCACGCTGGTCGTTGGCTCTGTCACGCCGTTCACGGCCCGCGTGATTGCTCCATAGATAAGATTGCTCCATAGATAAACTGACGCATTACGCGCGGATTTTGCGCAACGCGAAACAAATATTGCCGGGTTCATTGCTGACGAGTTCGAAACTGTAGCCGGCTTGTTCCGCCTGTTTCGCTGCCTGGTAAAGGCCGATGCCGAGGCCGTTGCGGGATGGCACAGGTGCCGTGAACAGCCGGGCCGCTACGGCTTTCGGCACGCTGTCGCCGGTGTCGCTTATCGTCAAGCTCCCGCCGTCCGTAGCGGCGAACGTAACGTTGATGCGCATGCCGTTTTGTTGTTGTGCTTTCGCGATGGCGTTCTGCAGCAGGTTCTCGGCAACACTGTCAAACAACTCGCCGGGCAGGCTGGCGCGGGCAGTCGTATCGCTGGCCGTAAACGTGATTTCATTTCGCGTGTACCGCTGTTTCAGCCCCTCCCACCACGTGCCGGCGTCAATCTGCTGAACTGGCGATGCTTGCGGCGCCTGAAGTTTTTCGAGCGTCACCGTGAGGCGTTGCGCAATCTGCGGCAATTGCCTTCTGACCAGCTGCTGCAATGCGGCGGCTTCGCCGGCGCTGCTGCTCTCGGCGGCCGCGCAAAGCGAACGCAGTGATTGCAGAAGATTTTTAACGTCGTGCGTAAGTCGCGCGCCCGTTTCGTAAATCGCCTGCGTATAGGCGTTCGTGCGCTGCACTTCTTCGCGCTGCTTCGCCTCATAAAAATGGCCCAGCATCTGGGTCAACAACTTCAGGTGGAGAAGCAGCGAAGGGCTCAACGACCATTTTGTGTTGAACGTAAGCATGAGGTCCTGAAACGCAAATTCGGCTTGAAAGCGCGAGCGAGCGCCGAGTTCGCCGCTGCCGTGGGCCGTCTGCCATGACAAACCCGCGACCCACGGCAGTTCGCACATGTCTTGCAGCGCAAGAGACAGGAAATGCGCGGGTTCGCGCTCGCGCTCCGCTAAATCGGCCAGCCCTTTGACCCATCGCTCGAACGGGAGTCCCAGACTCATCAGATAGCGCGACAGCAGATGGCCGATTCCCGTAAAACCAGTGTGCGGGTTCCATAACCAGCTGATGGACACGAGCACAAGCCCCATCACCATCAAACTCTGAGCTAGCGCGAGCGGGTAGTTGCCATGGCTGATCTGCTTAACGACAAAGCTGCCAAGCACCAGCCCGGTCACCAGCAAAAAGAGCAGCAAGCTGTAAAAAAGGTCGACCGCGAGCGGGGACGAACGGTTCGCAACTGGCATCCTTATCGCGATCATTGCCAGCGGCAACACCGGCAAGGCATATCGCACGGTCGCCACCAGCGCGCTATCAAACTGCTGGTCCACGAACAAATGAGGCACCACCCATATCAGCAGCAGTGACAACAGATATAACGCAGCGATTAATGCCGCCAGCCGCTGACGCGGCTGCTCGCCGCCCAGCAGATTGCCGCCGATTAATGCGAAGAGCACCGCGAGCCACACGGCCATCAGCCACCAGTTGTTCCAGCCCGCAAGCAGCAGTCCCACGACCACGACCAGGAATGCCTGACGCGAATCGAGATTGCGCTCGCCGCGCCACACCGGCTGCCAGATCAAAAAAATGCCAAAGTGCACGAGCAGCATCGCACGCGAAAAAAGCGATCCGATGCCCCACGCCAGAGCTGCGTGCAGCGCGAGCAACATACCGCCAAACCACAGCTGCGGCCGCAACATCGTCAATGATTGCCGGAAGACCGGCGCCATCTCGTTCACCGTGTGACACCTCCTCAATGCCTGGCTCGGCTGCCCGCACTTTGGTTATACTGGCTCATTCAAGCGCGGGCATCAATTATTCCATGGGTCGGCGACAAATAGCGACACTTGCGCGCTTCACCCTGCTCGAGGCGTGGCGCACGCGGCTGATTTGGCTCTTCGCCATCACGCTGGCACTGGCGTTCGGCGCCGCCTGCCTGGCACAGCAACTGGCCATTACCGAAACCGCCCGGGTTTTCGTCGTATCCTCCGCTGCAGCCTCGCGCAGCCTATCGGTATTCGTGCTCGCTCTTTATATCCTGACTTCTCTCGTGCGCGAGTTGAACGACAAAGGGCTCGAGCTCACTTTGTCATTCGATTTGCGACGCGCCGATTACATTTTGGGCCGCTTGCTAGGGTTCGTGCTGATCGCGCTTTGCATGGCGCTGATTGCCGGCATGCCGCAGCTACTGCTGGGGCCGGCACCTGCCGCGCTGCAGTGGATAGCATCGCTCACTCTCGAACTCATTATTGTGGCCGCATTCAGCCTGTTCTGCGTGCTCACATTCACGCACTTGATAGTCGCCGCCAGCTTCGTCGCCGGATTTTATCTGCTTGCGCGCACCATCACCGCGGTCCAGCTTATCAGTGCCCACCCGATTATCGACGAGAAATCGCTGTCCCACGACGTCATGGCCGGCCTTGTAAATGGACTTGCGCTGGTATTGCCGGCGCTCGACCGGTTCACGCAAAGCGCGTGGCTTGTGGATGGCGCCGCAGGGTGGATGACGATCGGCACGCAAGTGCTGCAGGCGCTGCTCTATACTACTTTGCTGGTACTCGCCGCGATGTTCGACTTTTATCGCCGCAACCTATGAGCTTGCGCGACGAGCGTGCCGTCGCCGCCGTGCCACGGGTGGTAGTCGCAGCATTGGGCGCCGCACTGGCATTGCAAATCGCGTGGCAATCGGCGCAGCCCCGGCCTGTCGCCCGCGCTGAGGCACTCGGCAGTCCGCCGGCAGTACCGGTTTTGCGCGTCGCCAGTCTGGGTGAACCCGTCGCGCTGGCGCAACTGACAACTTTGTACTTGCAAGCGTTCGATAACCAGCCGGGTGTCAGCATCCCATTTCGCGAGCTCGACTACCCGCATGTAATCGCGTGGCTCGACGCAATCCTGGCGCTCGATCCTCTGAGCCAGTATCCATTGCTCATGGCCACGCATTTATACGCGCAAGTGCCGGACGAAGCCCGCACCCGCCTGATGTTCGATTTCGTGCACAGGCAGTTTTTAATCGATCCGAAGCGACGCTGGCGCTGGCTCGCCGACGCCGCCCTCGCGTCCAAACATCGGCTAAAAGATCTGCCATTGGCGCTCACTTATGCGAATGAAATTGCCCGCCTCGCGCCTGCGGCGCCAGCATGGGCACGACAGATGCATATCATTCTGCTGGAGGACATGGGCGAAATCGAAAGCGCCAAGATCGTCATTGGCGGATTGCTTGACAGCGGTGAAATTAAAGACAAATACGAAATGCGTTTTCTGCTCGACCGACTGGAAACCCTACAGAAAAAAGTCGAGAAATCGTCACTACCGTCGAGAAATTGACCGAACTTCGGTGCGGCGCAACTGAATATGACGAACAGTTTCCTGCTGACGTTGCCGGTCGTTCATCGCCCTCCTCTCGTTTTTGTGCCTTACATTACCCTTTAATCAGCGGTTTATTTCAAATTCGATCCACGCGGAGCGGCGCAAGTGCCAAGGAGTAGATCATTCGGCCGAATACGCAAGTTGGGGCTCCCACAGCATTTTATGCTGGCACGAGACTTGCGCATCTTGTCACACTTGGGCCGCCGGTCCAGACAAATGGGAACAAACACCATGCGTAAAAAACAACAGGGATTTACCTTGATCGAGATCGCCATCGTGCTGGTGATCATCGGGCTTTTGCTCGGAGGGGTGCTGAAAGGTCAAGAGTTGATTAACGCCGCACGTGTGCGCAACATCGCCGCGCAGCTCGATGGCGTCAAGATCGCCTATCTCGGGTTTCAGGATCGCTACCGCGCTTATCCCGGTGACGTCCCGGACTTGGTGGCTGTGGCTCAAATTCCTAACGTCGGCGCAACCGGCGGCTGCGGGGTGGTCGGCGGGTTTTGCGGCAATGGCTTGATTGACCCGGCAGAAAACCTCGTCGCTTGGGGACAGCTGTCAAAGTCAGGGTTTATCAACGGCTCTTACGCCGGCAATGTAGGTACTGTGCAAGCGACGTTTCAAGCTGCCAACACTACCAATTCTCCATCTAATCCTTTTGGCGGCTACCTCGTGCTGGTTCACGACAAAGATTATGGTGACATAGCGAGTACCACGCCGGCGACGGTTTTGAATGCGAAGACCGGCGGCGGCATGCCGTCGATTGTGATCGCGGAGATTGATCGCAAGGTTGACGATGGCAATCCGGGCTCCGGCTCCTTCCGCAGCACCGTAACTTACGGCGCTCAGGATCCCACGTGCACAACCGGCACCAATGGCACGGCAACGCTGGCATATGCGGTGGTAGACATAAAATCTTGCGGCGGTTCGGCGATTCAGTAAGCCGGGCGCAATTGCAAAAAGCCCGCTACGGCGGGCTTTTTTATTGCCACGCCCGGCATTGTTTGCGGATCAGCCCTGCATCACACGCATTTCCGCCGCAGCACAATCGTGCTCGGTCCCGTATACGACGAGCACGTCCCCTGCTTCTATCTGCAGATCGGAGCGCGGCCCTTGCGCCGCGACACCGGGACGGCGCACAGCCTTGAGGTCCACATGACAACGCGCCAAATCCAGCTCGGCGACCGTCCGGCCGATTGCCTTGGCGCCCGGCGTAATCAGGACGGAATGCAGCAGGCGTTGCGCTTCTTGCGCTGCATCGTCGGCAGCATCCGTCGCGCCGTGAAAAAACCCGCGCAACAGGCTGTAGCGCTGCTCGCGCGTATTGCGTATGCGTCTTAGCACGCGATTGATCGGCACGCCGAGCAGCACGAGCGCATGCGACGCCAGCATCAGGCTGCCTTCCATGATTTCGGGCACCACCTCGGAAGCGCCTGCATCGCGCAGCCGTTCGAGGTCGACGTCGTCGAACGTGCGCACGATAACGGGCAGATCCGGGCGCACGCCGCGCACGTGCTCGAGCACGCGCAACGCTAGAGGCGTGTCGACGACCGATACAACGAGCGCGCTGGCGCGCAGGATACCCGCTGCGATGAGCACCTCGCGCCGCGCGGCATCTCCGTACACCACGTGTTCGCCCGCGGCAGCGGCCTCGCGAACGCGTGCCGGATCAGAGTCGAGGGCGATAAAAGGGATTTTTTCGGCATCGAGCAAGCGCGCGAGATTTTGGCCGCTGCGGCCATAGCCGCAAACCACCACGTGCCGGTTCGCTGCCATCGACTGCACCGCGACATTGTGCAGTTCCATCGCGCGCGCCAGCCATTCCGCGCCGCTGAAGTGACGCACGATGTGTTCGCTGCGCTCGATGATGAACGGTGCCGCAAGCATCGACAGCACCATGGCCGCCAGCAGAGTCTGCAACAACAGGGCCGGAATCAGATCCAGCGGCGCGGCCAGTGAAAGCAGGACGAAGCCAAACTCGCCGCCTTGCGCCAGATCGAGTCCTGTGCGCATGGCCACGCTCCCATCGCTGCCGAACAAACGGCTCAAGCCCGCAATCAGCAAAGTTTTAAACGAAATCAGCATCAACAGCGTCAGCGCCACCCACGGCAAATTCTCATACACAAGCGCAACATCGAGCTTCATGCCGATGGTGACGAAAAACAAACCGAGGAGCACGTCGCGAAATGGCTTGATGTCGTCTTCCACCCGATAGCGGTACTCGGTCTCGGAAATCAGCATGCCGGCAATGAATGCCCCGAGGACCAGCGACAAGCCCGCCATTTCCGTGATGAACGCCAGGCCGAGCGTAATCAGCAGCACGTTCAAGATGAAGAGTTCGGATGATTTCTGGGCGGCGACGATGTGAAACCATGCGCGCATCGGGCGCTGGCCGAAATAGAGCAGTATGGCCAGGACGACTCCCGCTTTCGCCAGCGCATAAGCCAGCCCGACGGCCATCGCGCCCGGTTGCTGCGCCAGCGCGGGTATCACAATCAGCAGTGGCACTACCGCCAGGTCCTGGAACAGCAGCACGCCCATAACCTGCCGGCCATGCAGCGTGTTGAGCTCGAGCTTGTCGGCGAGCATCTTGCTGACGATCGCCGTCGACGACATTGCAACGACGCCGCCGATTACCGTGCCGGTGCGCCAGTCGACGCCGGCAATGAGCATGCCGGCGATGACGGCGACCAGCGTAAGCACCACTTGCGAAGCGCCGAGACCGAACACCACACGCCGCATCGTCGTGAGTTTAGCCAGGCTGAACTCCAGACCGATGCTGAACATCAGGAATACGACGCCAATCTCGGCCAGATTGCGTGTGCCGGCGTTGTCGGGAATCAGTCCCATTCCGTGCGGCCCGATCACGATGCCTACCAACAGGTAGCCGATCATCGCGGGCAGTTTCAGCAAGCGAAATACAATGACCACCAGCACCGCGGCTGCAAGCAGAATCAAGGCGAGATGAAGCGAATTTTCCATGCAGTGTGCCGGGTGGTTGGCCTTGAATAATGCCTTATCGCCGACGAATTGCAACCGCGCCGGCGGGCGACTGCACAACCGGCGGCGCGAGGCGGGACCGTGCGCAGCGCCATGCCCTTCTTCGACTTCATACGCGAAATTACTTAAGTACGGCCTGCGGTGCTTGGATTGTCACTCTGGAATGAAAGCGCCCGCGACTTTTCGGGCGAGCGCGCCTGCGGCTAACCAGTCGCAGCGGCTTTGCTATACTGCACTTACCATGACAGTCGCCCGAAAAAACGTGTCCGCGCCGCCCGCCGCGACCGCACTCGACCTTGCACGTGAGGTGCTCGAAATCGAAGCTGCAGCAGTCAAGGGCCTGATCGCCAAGCTCGATCACAATTTCCAGCGCGCGGTCGACATCATTCTTAATGCGCGCGGCCGCGTGACCGTGAGCGGCATCGGCAAGTCCGGTCATATCGCGCGCAAAATCGCATCGACCATGGCGAGCACCGGCACCCCCGCTTATTTCGTGCATCCCGCGGAAGCCAGCCACGGCGATCTTGGCATGGTCACGCGCGACGACGTGTTCATCGCGCTCTCGAATTCCGGAGAGTCGGGCGAACTGCTCGCGATCGTGCCGTTGATCAAGCGCCGCGGCGCCAAGCTCATCGCGCTGACCGGCAAACCGCAATCAAGCCTCGCGCAGGAAGCCGACGCACACTTGTTCGCCGGTGCGGACAAGGAAGCCTGCCCGCTCAATCTTGCGCCGACCGCAAGCACGACAGCCGCGCTCGCGCTGGGCGACGCGCTGGCACTGGCCGTAATGCAGGCTAAAGGCATCAGCCGCGACGAATTCGCGAGATCGCATCCGGGCGGCGCCCTCGGGCGCCAACTGTTGACTCACGTGCGTGACGTGATGGGCGCGGCAAAGGATGCGCCGCGCGTAGCGGACACGGCGATGCTCTCCGCTGCGATTCTCGAGATGTCGCGCGGGCGCATGGGCATTACCGCCGTCGTCGACGAGCAGCTGCGCGTCATTGGCATTTTCACCGATGGCGATTTGCGCCGGACATTGCAGAAAGGCGTCGACCTGAATGCGACGCCGGTCGCCAGCGTGATGACGCGCAATCCACGCACCATCGCGCCGGACAAACTCGCCGCCGAAGCCGTGCAGCTCATGGAGGAGCACAAAGTCAACCAGCTGCTGGTGGTCGATGGCGAGCGGCGCCTGGTGGGCGCCCTCAACACGCACGCCTTGTTCAAAGCCAAAGTTATCTAAGTCTGCCCCGCACGCCCGCAGCGTGCTCCGTGTCGATTCAATCTTCAACCTATGCAAGCAATCTACGCCAGAGCCAAGCGCATCAGCCTCGCGATTTTCGACGTTGACGGCGTGTTGACCGACGGCACCCTTTATCTCACGGACGGCGGCGAGGAAATAAAGGCCTTCAACAGTCTGGACGGCCACGGCATGAAAATGCTGCGCGAAAGCGGGGTCGAGCTTGCGATAATTACCGGGCGTACATCACGCAGCGTGGCATTGCGCGCGAAAAATCTCGGCATCGATCTCGTTTATCAGGGCGCGGCCGACAAAGCGAAGGCGTTTGCGGAACTCATCGCCGCTCGCGCCATCGAGCCTGCACTGACTGCCTATATGGGCGACGACGTCGTCGATCTGCCGGTGATGACACGCTGCGGCCTGGCGCTCACCGTGCCGGGCGCGCCGCTGTTCGTCAAGCAGCACGCGCACTACGTTACGCGCGCAGCGGGCGGACACGGCGCTGCCCGCGAAGTGTGCGAGCTGATCATGCACGCGCGCGGCACGCTCGCAAAAACCCTCGAGGCCTACCTTAAATGATGCAGCGCCTGACGGCATGGTTCCCGGTACTGTTGCTCGCCGCTGTCGCTGCCGTCACTGTATGGCTCGACCGTCAGGTACAACCGCCCGAATCGGTCAGCGGCGGCAAAGCGCGCCACGACCCGGATTACATCGTTGATAACTTCACGGTGACCCGGATCGGGCCGGATGGCGCCGTGCGCTACAAATTAAATGCGCGCCGCATGCAGCATTATCCCGATGACGACACCACCTTCCTCGACGCCCCCAGGGTGGTTAATTTTCGCGATGCCGCCGTAACGGTGACTGCGAGCTCGAAGACCGCGACGCTGTCGAGCAACGGCGACAACGCCTATCTCAGCGACGACGTCAGGCTTACGCGTTCCGCCTATGACGCTCACAGCGAACTCAACGTGCTGACGACCTGGCTGCATGTCATACCGGACGACGGCATCGCCAAAACCGACAAACCCGTGCGCATCGTCGACGCCAGCACCCTGATTACATCGGATGGCTTAGAATTCAACAATAACACTCACATCCTGAAACTGCATGCCAATGTCCGAGGTCGTTATGAAAAACCGAAGTGAGCGCGCCGCACTGGCCGGATCATGCCGCAGCAACACCAGGCAACTCCCGTGCGCCGCACTGCTGGCCTGCCTGCTGCTGCCGCTGAACGGGCACGCCGAACGGGCCGACCGCGACAAGCCGGTCAATCTTGAGGCCGATCAGGTGACTGTCGATGACGCCAAGCAGACGGCGACTTTTACCGGCAAAGTCGTACTGACGCAGGGCACGCTGATGATACGCGGCGACCGCATGGTCGTGCAGCAGGATGCCGACGGCTTCAAGTTCGGCGTTGCGTATGGCAATCTGGCGAGCTTCCGGCAGAAACGCGAGGGTTACGAAGAATATATCGAAGGCTACGCCGAGCGCATCGAATATGACAGCAAGGCCGAGAAAATGCAGATGTTCAACCGCGCCTATCTCAAGAAGGCCAACGATGACGTGCGTGGCAGCTTCATTTCGTATGAAGTCGCGACTGAATTCTTCAAGGTCGTCGGCGGCGGCAAGCAGGCAGCGACGCCGTCCAATCCGGAAGGGCGCGTACGCGCGGTGATTCAGCCCAAATCGAAGTCGCCCGCCGTCAGCGCACCTGCGTTGCCGCTCAAACCGGCGGGCGACCTCGCCAATCCGCGCGACACGCCGCCAGGCGCTCCCCGTTGAGGTCGCGCGCGCAACGCGCTCGCGGTGGAGTGCACTCGCGCGTCACACGGCACGCGACCGGCAGCCCATCATGAGCCGGCTGCGCGCTGAACAACTCAACAAACGCTACAAATCGCGCGTCGTCGTCAAAGACGTCTCGCTCGAAGTAAGCAGCGGAGAAGTCATCGGCCTGCTCGGCCCGAACGGCGCCGGCAAGACGACTTGTTTTTACATGATGGTCGGCCTCGTGCCGCTGGACGGCGGCGAGATCTCGCTCGACGACAAACGGCTCACTCATATGCCGATACACCGTCGCGCCAAACTGGGCCTGTCGTACCTGCCGCAGGAGGCGTCGATATTCCGCCGGCTGAGCGTGGCCGAAAATGTGCGCGCGGTGCTGGAACTTCAAAGCAACGACGCGGATCGAATCAACACGCGGCTCGAACAATTGCTGCAGGATCTGCACGTCGACCATCTGCGCGACAATCCCGCCATCAGCCTGTCTGGAGGCGAGCGGCGGCGGGTCGAAATCGCGCGCGCACTCGCAACCGAGCCCCGCTTTATCCTGCTCGACGAACCCTTCGCCGGAGTCGATCCGATCGCCGTCATCGACATCCAGAAAATCATCCGGTTCCTGAAGGAGCGCGACATCGGGGTATTGATCACCGACCACAATGTGCGCGAGACGCTCGGCATCTGCGACCGCGCCTACATTATCAATGACGGCAGTGTGCTGGCGTACGGAAAACCCGACGAAATCGTCTATAATGACAGCGTGAGAAAAGTCTATCTCGGAGAGCATTTCCGCCTGTAGCCAGCGCGCTGGCGCGGCTGCTTGCCTTTATCCGCCCGCCCACATTCTCCGGATCACCCATTCAGTCATCGATTCTCGAATTACCGCGCAGCCAGCCTCTTTACGAATCATGAAGCATTCGCTACAGCTCAGGCTGTCACAGCATTTGACGCTTACGCCGCAATTGCAGCAGTCGATCCGGCTGCTGCAGCTGTCGACCCTGGAGCTCAATCAGGAAATCGAGAAATTCCTGCAGGACAATCCGCTGCTCGAGCGCGAAGACGGCTTGCGCGAAGAGCCCGTGGCACCGCCGCCGGGCAGCACCGAATTCACGACTCCCGCGACACCGGGCACGACGTCCGAAGCCGAGGCCGATACGTCCGCCAGCGATACGCATGGTAGCGCCGATACCGGGGGTTTCGAAGAAGATTACAGCCATGGCGGCACGCGCGACGACAACGACGAAACCGAGTATCCGCAGGTCGCGGCCGAAACGCAGTCGTTGCGCGAACACCTGATCTCGCAACTGTCGCTGACGCAGATATCGGAACACGACCAGAAGCTCGTCACCCTGCTCATCGATTCGCTCGATGACCACGGCTACCTGCATCAGGATCTCACCGAGCTCGCCGCCCTGCTGCCGCCGGAGCTCGAAATCGAAGTCGACGACCTGCAGGTCGCGCTGCGGCACTTGCAGAATCTCGATCCGCCCGGCGTCGGCGCGCGCAACCTCGGCGAATGCCTGAAGCTGCAGCTCGAGACTATGCCCGCGTCCACGCCGTGCCGCGCCAATGCGCTGGAAATCGTCACTCATCATCTCGACGTGCTGGCCGCGCGCGATTTCGGCAAGCTGAAAAAGCTGCTGCACTGCGAAGACGCAGTCCTGCGCGAGGTCAAGAACCTGATTACCAGTCTCAACCCGCGCCCCGGCGCGAGCTTTTCTTCGGGCGACACGCGCTACATAGTGCCCGACGTCATCGTCAAAAAGCACAAGGGCGTGTGGCTGGCGGCACTCAATCCCGACGCGATGCCCAAGCTTCGCATCAATCGCCTGTATGCCGACATACTGCAGCGCAATCGCGACGCCGGCCACCAGCAGCTCGCCGGCCAGCTGCAAGAGGCGCGCTGGCTGATCAAAAACGTACAGCAGCGTTTTGACACGATCCTTCGCGTATCGCAGGCCATCGTCGACCGCCAGCGCCATTTCTTCGAGCACGGAGAAGTCGCAATGCGCCCTCTGGTATTGCGCGAAATCGCCGATACGCTCGATCTGCACGAATCCACGGTGTCGCGGG
Organism: Betaproteobacteria bacterium; assembly: GCA_025363575.1. The sequence continues at coordinate 48,478 of JANYDM010000071.1, forward strand.
TCACCACCCAGAAATTCATGTTCACGCCGCGCGGCATCTTTGAACTCAAGTACTTTTTCGGCAGCCATGTCACGACCGACACGGGCGGCTCGGCATCGAGCACCGCCATCCGCGCCCTGATCAAGCAGCTGGTCAGCGCAGAAAACGGCCGCAAACCGTTGTCCGACAGCCAGATCTCGGAAATTCTCGGCCAGCAGGGCATCGTGGTCGCGCGGCGGACTGTCGCCAAATACCGCGAAACGATGCAGATCCTGCCCGTCAACCTGCGCAAGGCGCTGTGAGCCGGCATCGGTGCCGCCTATCCGCTATTCGCTATTCGCTATTCGTTAACGCATTACTCAACCCGAGGAGCCAACCATGAATCTTCATCTCAGCGGTCACCACGTCGACGTCACACCGGCGATGCGGGAATACGTCACTACCAAGCTCACGCGCATTACGCGCCATTTCGACCAGGTCATCGACGTCAACGTGATCGTCTCCGTCGACAAGCTGAAGCGCAAAATCGAAGCCAACGTCCATCTGCGCGGCAAGGACATCTTCGTTGAATGCCACGACGCCGACATGTATGCCGCCATCGACGCGCTGGTCGACAAGCTCGACCGCCAGATAATCAAGCACAAGGAAAAGAATTTCGAACACCGCGGCGGCCGCGAACCCGGCCGTGTCGACAATGATGATTGACGCCGCGCGGCGCGCGTGCCATCGTGTCCGCCTGACGGCGCGTGCGCGTTGCCGACTGACCTGTCCGCCATGAACCTCATCGCCAAGCTGTTGCCGGCCCAAAACGTCGTGCTCGACCTCGACGCCGGCAGCAAGAAACGCGTATTCGAGCACGCCGGGCTCGTGTTCGAGAACAATCAGAACGTCGCGCGCAGCCAGGTGTTCGACAGCCTCTTCGCACGCGAAAAACTCGGCTCGACCGGCCTCGGCCAGGGCATCGCGATCCCTCATGGCCGCATCAAGGGCCTGAAAGACGCCGTGGGTGCGATGATACGCATGCGCGAACCGATCCCGTTCGATGCGCCCGATGGCCTCCCGGTCAACCTGATCTTCGTGCTGCTGGTGCCCGAGCGCGCGACCGATTTGCACCTGCAGATATTAAGCGAGCTGGCGCAGATGTTCAGCGATCACGCATTTCGCGCGCAACTGGGGCAGGCAGGATCCGCCGAAGCTATTCATAGCCTGATCACCGAGTGGCAACCGCATGCCGCAAATCAGCGTAGCGCAGCTGTTTGAGGACAATCGCGACAACCTGCGCCTGACGTGGGTTGCCGGGCGCGACGGCGGCGTCAAGGCGCTCGACAGTGTCCACCTCAAAGACTCGCACGGCGGCCTCATCGGCCACCTGAATTTCATCCATCCGAACTGGATACAAATACTGGCGCGGCCGGAGATCGACCACCTTAACGCGCTCGATACGGCCGCGCGCCAGCAAACCCTGCATCGCCTGACCACTTCAGATCTCGCCTGCATCATAGTAGCCGGCGGCGAAAGCGCGCCTGCCCATCTGGTCACGCTAGCTGATTCCCTGCATGTCGCGCTGTTTGCCTCGACGCTCGACAGCGTAGAGCTGATGTGGATGCTGCGGCCTTACCTCGCGCGCGCTCTCGCAGAATCGACCACGATGCATGGCGTGTTCCTCGACGTGCTCGGTATGGGCGTCATGATCACGGGCGACAGCGGCGTCGGCAAAAGCGAGCTCGCGCTCGAGTTGATCAGCCGCGGCAGCGGGCTCATCGCCGACGACGTCATCGAGCTCTACCGCATCGCGCCGGAGACCCTCGAGGGTCGCTGCCCCGAGCTACTGTGCGACTTTCTCGAGGTTCGGGGCCTGGGGGTACTCAATATTCGCACCATATTCGGCGAAGCCGCGCTGCGGCCGCGCAAGAATATGAAGCTAATCGTGCATCTTGAAAAGCCGGCGGGCAGCGACACCCATTATGTGGACCGCCTGCCGCTGAAGCCGGGCGCACATGAAATCCTCGGCGTCAACATCAGCAAGGTCACGATCCCGGTTGCGGCCGGGCGCAACCTGGCGGTGCTGGTGGAAGCGGCCGTGCGCAATCACGTGTTGCAGCTGCGCGGCATCGACAGCACGCGAGAATTCATCGAACGCCAGGCGCAACACATGGGCGGCGGCGAATAGATGCTGCACGCCACTGCCTAGCGCATGCGACTGGTCATCATCACCGGTCTGTCCGGGTCGGGCAAAAGCATTGCCTTGAAAGCGCTCGAAGACAGCGCCTATTACACCGCCGATAACCTGCCCGCCGGACTGTTGCCCGAAATGGTGGCGTTTCTGCAAGCAGGCGGCTATGTAGACGCGGCCGTGAGCATCGACGCGCGCAGCGGCGACACGCTGCACCAGCTGCCGCGCCAGCTCGACGACCTGAAAGTGCGCGGCGTCGACGTGCGCGTGCTGTTTCTCGAAGCCAAAACCGACACCCTGATCAAAAGATTTTCCGAGACACGCCGGCGCCATCCGCTGAGCGCGGGCGGATTGACTGTCGCCGAATGCGTGGCGCGCGAGCGCGAATTGCTGGCGGAGATCGGCGGGCTGTCCCACCACATCGACACCAGCGACCTCAATCCGAATGCATTGCGCGCATGGGTCAAGGAGTTCGTCGAATTCGATCATGCCGGAATGACGCTGCTGTTCCAGTCGTTCGGCTACAAGCACGGCATACCGCTCGACGCCGACCTCGTGTTCGATGTGCGCTGCCTGCCCAACCCATATTACGATCCCAGATTGCGCCCGTTGACCGGCAAGGATCGCGCAGTGGTCGATTTCCTGGAAGCCGACGCCAACGTTAAGCGCATGTACGACGACATCCGCAAATTCGTGACCGACTGGCTGCCCTGCTTCCTCGCCGACAACCGCAGTTACGTGACGGTCGCGATCGGCTGCACCGGTGGCGAGCATCGTTCGGTATACTTCGTCGAGGCGCTCGCGCACCATTTCCGCGCGCAGCGCCGCGTACTGGTCAGGCACCGCGAACTTTCCTCATGAACTCGCCCGTCAATCCGCGCACTTACATCTTCCCGCTCAATACGGTGCTGTTTCCGGGCGGCGCGCTGCCGCTCAAGATTTTCGAGCAGCGTTACATCGAGATGACCAAGACCTGCATCAGCGAAGAGCGCCCGTTTGGCGTGTGCCTGATCAAAGAAGGCCGCGAGACCGGCACGCCGGCAGTGCCGCAGGACATCGGCTGTCTCGCGCGCATCGCGCAATGGGACATGCCGCAACTTGGCGTATTTCACCTGCAGGTCGAAGGCCTGCAGCGGTTTCGCATCCTGAACTTACAAGTCGAGAAGAACGGCCTCATCTCAGCCTCCATCGAGGCCCTGGCGAACGATCAGGAAGTGGCGCCCGAACAAACGCTGTGCAGCGACGTGCTCAAGGCCATCATCGACAAAATCGGCGCCGAGCACTTCCCATCTCCGCAGCGTTTCGACGACGCCGCATGGATAGGCTACCGTTTGAGCGAGGTGTTGCCGATCAGTCTCGACGTTAAGCAGCTGCTGCTGCGCATGACCGATCCGCAGGCGCGCCTGTCCCAGTTGGGCGAAATTCTCACGGCGCAAGGACTGCGCTCGTAATGCCGATCGCCCAAGGCCTGTGCACTCAGGTGCTGGCCCGCTAGTTCTTGGTTTCGTCCGCCTTGCTGTCGTCCGCTTTGCTAGCGTCCATTTCGCCGAAATAGCCCGGGAATTCCCCCGCATAGCACGGCGGCGAAGCAAAGCCCGCGGCGGCTTCCATGCGTTGGCGCGGCAATCCGCGCTGGGTGCATAGCCGCGCCACCTGCTCACGGCATTTGTCGGCGCTAAGCCGCGCCAGTTCCCCGTTTTTTGCCGCGTAAATACCCGCCTCGGTGACGACGAAGTCCATCGGCACGTCATGCGGCTGCGGACGTATCGTCGGCAGGCCGGCAAACTCGAACGCGACGCCAATAGCGATGGGTTGCGGCGAAGTCGCGTCGAGCGTGCGGTCGAAATAACCGCCACCGTAGCCGAGTCGGTAGCCCTGCGCGTCGAATCCGTTCATCGGCACGATGGCCGCGTCCGGGACGACCAGCGCGGTACCGTCGGGAATGGGAATATCGTACACGCCTTGCGACATCGGGGCGCCCGGCCACCACGCGCGGAACTGCAGCGGCGTCGCCTTCGCAATGACCACCGGCAAAGCCGCCGCCGCACCCTGCTCGCGAAAGTGCCTGACGACAAATCTCGCGTCGAATTCACCTTTGAACGGCCAGCAAAATCCGATGGTCATGCCGGTGAGCGCGACGAAGCCTGCCTCGATATGCGCGCTGATGGCTGCATTCATCTGGCGGCGCCGCACCGGCTCAATTGCTTCGCGCTGTGCGATCAATTCCGCGCGTTTTGCCTTGCGCCAGTCTCTGATTTCCGGCCATGCTTCGCTCATAGTCCTGTTTTCCTCTGCTTCGCTGGCGGTCGCCGTACACCGGTCTTATACTGATGACTTTTATGTCGATTAAGTTCCAAGCTTACACTGCGCTCGCCGCGCTGTGCATCGCGCTCGCCCTCGCGGGCAACTGCTCGCGCGCCGCCGATACGCCGCAGGAAATCCAAGTGCCGGCCTGGTTCAAGGTTTCGTTTCTCGACCTGCGCGACGACATCAAGGAAGCGGCCGCCGCTAAAAAGCGCGTCATGATCTACTTCGGCCAGAACGGCTGCCCGTATTGCAAGCGCCTGATGGAAGTGAACTTCGGCGACGCCGCGATCGCCGCCAAAACGCGCCGCCATTTCGATGCGGTCGAAATCAACATCTTCGGCAGCCGCGACGTCGTGTGGCTAGACGGCAAGACCCGCAGCGAAAAGGAGCTTGCGGCGCTGCTCAAAGTGCAGTTCACGCCGACCTTGTTGTTCCTGGACGAACGCGGCAACGTGGCACTGAGGGTCAACGGATACTATCCGCCTGCGCGCTTCGTCACGGCCCTGGATTACGTCGCGCAGCACCGCGAACACGCGCTGAGCTTTGCCGAGTTTCAGAAGCAGCAACAGCCGGCCGCACGCGCTGCGTCGATCCCGGACGAAGCCTTCTTCCGCAAGCCGCCATACGATTTCGACCGGCGCAGCCCGGCCGCGCGCCCGCTCGCGGTTTTCTTCGAGCAGCCGGACTGCACCGATTGCAATGAAATGCATCTCACTTCGCTGCAGGACGCAGACACGCGCGAACTGCTGAAACGGTTCGACGTCTATCGCATCGACTTGAAAAGCAACGCCGCCGTTATTACGCCTGTCGGCGAAAAAACGACGGCAGCACAATGGGCGCGCACGCTGAACGTGCAGTACACCCCCAGCGTTCTGCTGTTCGACGGCGGGGGGCGCGAGATATTCCGCGTGGAAACCTACGTGCGCAGATTTCATCTGCAGTCCGCACTGGACTACGTTGCCGGAGGCGCCTACCGGCAGGAGCCGAGTTTCCAGCGCTACATCCAGGCGCGGGCTGAGGCGAAAAACGAGCGGGGAGAGCGCGTCGACATCATGAAATAGCGCGGGGCGCAGATGCTTGCTGCGGGCGCTAATTTCCTGCGTGCACGGATTCCAGTATGCGTTTGACCGGCGCCGGAATCGCGGCGCCCAGCGCTTCGTCGAGCGACAGCCACATGGTGCCCGGCGTTGCGGCGTGTGGCGCGACCGCGCTGATATCGAGCCGCTGCGGCGCGATGTCGAGCTTGAAGTGCGTGAAACCGTGCGCCACCGTCTGCATTACGCTATGTGTCGCAACTTTCGCGCCGTAGCGCTGGGCGCACAGTGCTGCAATATCGATATCCTCTGCAACTTCGGGGAAGCTCCACAACCCGCCCCAAATTCCCGTCGGCGCGCGCTTTTCAAGCAGCACCTGGCGCGCGTGCAGCAGCACCAGCATCCGTGTGCTGCGCAAGGGCAGCGACTTGCGTGGTCGCGGCGCGGGAAATTTTCCGACAGCATCGCTCGTCAGAGCAACGCAATCTGCCGCCACTGGACAGGCATCGCAGCGCGGCTTGCCGCGGGTGCAAATGGTCGCGCCCAAATCCATCAAGCCCTGGGTATAGGCTTCGGTCTCGCGCACCGGCAATTGCCGCCCGGTCTCGCGCCATAGAACCGCCGCGACTTTTGCGTCGCCGGGATAGCCGGCGATGCCGAAACGGCGCGCGAACAGGCGTTTCACATTGCCGTCGAGGATCGGGTGCCGCCCCCCATAGGCAAACACCGCTACCGCGGCTGCGGTCGAACGCCCGATTCCGGGCAGTTCGAGCAATGCCTCAATATCGCGCGGCACGCGCGCGCGGTGCTTTTCTACCATCAGCTGCGCGGCGCGCTGCAGGTTGCGCGCGCGCGAGTAGTAACCCAACCCGCTCCACAGCGTAAGCACCTCGTCTTCCGTCGCCGCGGCGAGCGAGGGAATATCGGGAAAACGCGCGAGGAAGCGCGCGTAATACGGAATGACCGTGCTCACCTGTGTCTGCTGCAGCATGATTTCCGACAGCCAGATTCGGTAAGCATCGCGCGAGTTCTGCCACGGCAGATCATGGCGGCCGTGCCGCTTCTGCCAGCGCACGACTTTCGATGCGAAGCTCGCGGCGCGCGCGCGGCCGGTCGTGGGAGATGACCGCGCCAAGTTAGCGCCCGAACAGCCCTTTGAGCCTGTCCTTGACCTGGTCTTCCACTTTCGCCTTGATCTCTTCTTTCTTGGTTTCGACGACCGCCTTCACTGCATTGGTTGCTATGCCGGCGAAATCAATTTTGTACTGCGGCGCGCTGAACGGCCCGGTCAGTTTCACCGGCACCGTGACGCCCTTGAGGTCGACCAACTCCTTGCCGCCCTGGCCGCCCGCAGTCGCAACAACCGTCGCTTTCACGAGGTAGTCGAGTTTTTCGTTGCCGATGTCGATATCACCCTCGCCCCCCAAACGCAGCAGCGGCGATTTGCCCGACAGGTCGCTGTTGTGCGCAACGCCGTTCTTGATGTTGAACGTCGCCGACAGCTCCGAAAAATCCGTCTTGTCAGTCTGATTCGCGGCTTGCGTCTTCTCGCCTTTCAGCGAACCGAGCTTGGCTTTCGCATCGCGAATCGATGCGGCAATGTTGATGCCCTTGATCGAGCCGTCGACGAGTTTGACCGCAGCGCTGCCGTTCAGGGCCTTCTTGATTTCAGGCACGGTGTGGCCCTGGCCGCTGACGTCGAGCGTGACGTTCCCCCTGCCCTGCAGCGTATCGAAGTTGGCAGCGTCTTTCAGCAACGGCCCCACGTTGATGCCGGTCAACGTCTGCTTGACGGTGATGACCGGCGTCGCGCCCGACTGCACCGACAACGCGCCCGCCAGCGAACCCTGATACAGGCTGGCGGCGATCGGGCTCGCATCCAGTCGTCCATTGGCTGCCTTGATGTCGACGCGCACGTTTGCCGCGCTGACATTGGCGATTTTCAGCTTGCCGATCTTCACGCTGCCGTTCGCGCTGAGGCTCTTGAGTGCCGACACGTCGACCGTCTGCGCCTGCTCGGGCTGCTTCTGCTTGGGATCGGACTTCGGCAGGTAGCGGTCGGCGTCGAGCTGATCGATGTTGATGTCGAAGGTGTACGACGGCGGCGTAAATTTGACCACGCCGGCTTTGCCGTTGATGCTGCTGTCGTCGAGCTTAGTGGCAAACGTCAGGCTCACATTCTGTTTGGCGAGATCCACTGACGCCGCGCCGTTGATTGCAATGTCGACCGGGTTTTTCGGCAGTTTCGGGTCGTTCACGTTGATGGCGGCCACCAGTTTCTCGAGCTCCAGTTTTTCCGCGTCGACACTGCCGGTGAGCGGGCTCGTGACCTTCGCCTTGATAGCCGCGCCATCATGCTGCATATCAGCGGTCAGTGTCATGGCCGCGGCCTTGAAAGACTGCGCGGTGCCATCAATGCCCGGAATGTCGAGCTTGAGCGCGGTCTTGTCTTTGCCGCTGCTCAACGCAGCGTCGAGCGCGATTTTCTCGCCGCTTACTTTTTCTTTCGTTATGTTGAGCTTGGGCGCGTCGAATTTGATGTTCAAATCGCCGCCGCCGTCCGGCTTGCCTGTGGCGGCAATCGCCAATTTGGAAATGAGGAATTCCTTCGTCGCGGGTTTGGCGTCAATGTCACCCTTGGCGCTGGCGACGAGGTTGCTGATGCCGGCGACCGCACCTTTTGCGCTGAAATCGAGGCCTTCGAGCGCGTAGTGCTGCTTGTCGAGATCGAACGTAAGCGTCGTCTTCAGCGTAGCGTCGAGGTTTGCCTTCGGCTTGTCGCTTTGAATCGTGACGGCGAGATCGATTTTGGCCGGCACGCCGCTCGCGATCCGGCCGGTCTTCAGGTTCATTTTGGAGAGCGAGTATTTCGCGCCGGCGGCGTGATCGATATATGTGACGGCGGCGTTTTCGAGCGTGACGTGGTTGATATCAATCGAGACCGGGGCGCCGCTGCTTTTTGCCTCCGGTGCCGCGCTATCGCCGCCGGCCAGATCGTCGAAACTGAATTTGCCGTCCTTGCTCTTGCTCACGGTGGCGCGCAGATTTTTTATTTCGATCGAGTCGACAATGACTTCCTTCGACAGCAGCGGCATGAGCTTGAGCGACACGCGAAAATCCTCCACGCCGGCGAACTCCTGTTCACTGCCCGATTCCGACAGCGATGCCTTGCCCACCACCGCGCCTATGCTGGGAAACAGCGACAGCTTGATGTCGCCGTCGAGCTTCAGCGTCCGCTTGGTCTTGTCCTTGACCAGCTTGATGATCTGCGCCTTGTATTGATTGGGGTCGAAAGTCGCCGCCACGTACGCAGCGATCGCGATCAGGACGACGATGAGCCCCGCCGCCGGCAACACAACGAATTTGACGATTTTTTTCATGGTGCCCCCTGTTTGTCTGATGGCCGCGAGTGGAGCGGGTGAAGGGAATCGAACCCTCGTATGCAGCTTGGGAAGCTGCCGTTCTGCCATTGAACTACACCCGCG
>JANYDM010000113.1 GCA_025363575.1 Betaproteobacteria bacterium
GACGAGCTGTCGCAACTCGCCGCCGGCGAATTTTCCATAGCGACCACCCATACGCAGGCGCGCTACACGCTGCCGCCGGTCATCCGCAAGTTCATGCAAAGTCATCCGCGCGTGAAATTGAACCTCCGGCAGGGCACGCCCGCCCAGTGCTGCGAGCTCGTGGCGCAGGGCAGGGCGGATATCGCAATCTGCACGGAGACGCAGCATCTGCCCGAGGAAGTGGCGGTTATGCCCTGCTACGGGTTGAGCCGCAGCCTCGTCACGCCGCCGCGGCACCCGCTGCTGCGCGTAAAGTCTCTGACGCTCGCCGCCATCGCCCGCTATCCGATCATCACTTATGACGAGGGTTTCAGCGCCCGTTCTATCGTGGACAAGGCGTTCGCCGACGCCGGCCTCACGCCGAACGTCGTGCTGAGCGCCATCGATGCCGACGTCAGCAAAGCCTACGTGGAAATGGGGCTGGGCGTCGCGCTGCTGGCGACGATCGCTTTCGATGCCCGCAAGGACTCCAACCTGCGGCAGCGCGATGCGAAGCGCCTGCTGGCGCCGAGCACGCTCAGCATCGTCGTGCGTCGCAAGAGCTATCTGCGTGGCTATATGATCGATTTCATGCGGTTGTTCGCCCCGGCGCTCAAAAAAACCGATGTGGACAAGGCCATCGCCGGCCGGCGCGCCGCGCCTTCGCACGGGAGCCTGCCCTCGCTCTGAATGGGGTTGTTTGTGCTCCCTTTAGTATGCGAAAAACGTATAGACAATTCAATATTTTGCATTTTGTTCTATATGCTCGCGCTGCTACCATGTGCGTTCGCTTCGCCCGGACAAGAAAAAAAGCGGCACCAGCCGCCACTAACCAAGGACCACGATGTACGGCCAAATCCATCACAATTTTCCGCGCCCCCCGGCCGCCCTGCTGAAGCAGCTCGACGGCATCTGGACTTCCACGCTTGCCGATACCATGGGCCGGCACGGCGTGATGATGCCGGAGATACGCCCGATCTTCGAAAAGATCCGCCTGGTCGGCGTTGCATTCACCGTCCTCAACTACCCGAACGACAACATCACCACGCACAAGGCGCTGACCATGCTGCAGCCTGGCGACGTGCTGGTGATCGACGAGGGGCGCGAGAACAACACCGGCTCGTTCGGCCACAACATGTCGCTGCAGGCGCGCAACCGCGGCGCTGTGGGCATCGTGACCAACGGCTGCGTGCGCGACATCCGCTTGTTGCGGGACGAAAAGTTCGTCGCGTTCTGCCGCGGCGTGTGCCCGCGCTCCGCGCAGAAAAACACGCCGGGCGCCATCAACGTGCCGGTGCACGTCGGCGGCCTCGTCATCAGCCCCGGCGATATCGTGGTCGGCGACGACGACGGCGTCGCGGTGATACCGCTGGCGGCGGCGGAGGAAATCATCAAGACCGCGCGCGAGCGCATGGATATGGAGCACCAGCAGGCAGACGATATCAAGCAGGGCAAGAAGCCGCTCGAAATCATCTATGGCGACAACTGGGTGGATGCGGACTTGAAGGGCAAAGTGCGGGAATTCAAGTAGGAGCAATCAGAACAATGGCCAACACCGAAGTATTCACCGAGCACGTCGACGTGCTGATCGCTGGCAGCGGCGCGGCGGGGATGCGTGCCGCGATCGCCGCGCATGACGCCGGCGCCAAAGTCGTGCTGCTGGCCAAGGGGCCGCGGCGCGCGAACCACACACGCATGTCGGGCGGCCGCTATAACGCGGTGTCGGGGTTCAATCCCGCGGACAGCACCGATGCGTTTTTTCAGGACACGCTCGATTCGGGCGTCGGCATCAATAACTATCCGCTGACCCGCATTCTCGCGGACGAGGCAATGGACCGCGCGTACGACCTCGAGAGTTACGGGCTGGCGTGGGACCGTACCGAGATCCAGAAATATTACATGTCAATGACTGGCGGCGGCACGTTCGTGCGTACGCTGGGCTCGATCGACGAAGGCATAGGCATCACGGAGGTGATGCTGCACCAGCTGCACAAGCGCGGCATCCGTATTTGCGACTTCAACATGCTGGCCGACGTAGTGCAGGACGACAATGGACGCGTCGTCGGCGGGCTTGCGCTCGATCTCTCCAAAGGCGCGTGGCGCTATTTTTCCGCCGGCGCCGTAATCATTGCCACCGGCGGCACGTCGCAGCTTTATGAAACCAGTTCCGGGCCGGCAATCAACACGGGCGACGGCATCGCAATTGCGCTGCGTGCCGGCGCTGAGCTGGTGGACATAGAGTTCATGCAGTTCATCCCGATTTCGTTCGTCTATCCGCCGAGCGCGCGCGGCTATACGCTGATCGAGCCCGCGCACTACGGTATGCGCCACTTCGATCCGAACGCGGAGCCGGCGCATCTGCTCAACACCAAGGGCGAGCGGTTTGTCCTCCAGCACGACCCGGTGCGGCGCGAAGGCAGCACGCGCGACATCCTGGCCCGCGCCATCATGCTGGAAATCCTCGGCGGTCGCGGCACGCCGGAAGGTGGCGTGCTCATGCATCCCGATCCGCAAGTGTTCGACGCTTTCCTCAAGGAGCGGCCCATCTACATCAAGCGGCTGCTTGAAAACTACGGCGAAGGCCACGCGCGCATGCAAGAGCCGATCCAGGTCACGCCGAGCGCGCTGTATACATTGGGCGGCGCGCGCATCGATCCGTGGTGCCGCTGCAATGTACCGGGGCTTTTCGTCAGCGGCGAGGCGGCCGGCGGCGTGCACGGCGCCAACCGGCTGGGTGGCAGCTCGATGCCCGACATCCAGGTGTTCGGACGGCGCGCCGGTATCGCGGCGGCCGAAGACGCGAAGGAATATGCCGGCGGCGGCGCAGCGCACATCGACAAGGCGCGCGCGCGCGCTGCCGCGCTCGAAGCCTGCATGGGACGGACTGAAGGCGTGCGTCCGCCGGAAATCAAGAAGCGCATCCAGAAACTCATGTGGGATCATGTGGGCCTCGTGCGCAGCGGCCCCAAGCTCGAAGAGACGCTGGCGGCGTTCCGCAACCTGCGCGATCACGTGCTGCCGACGGTCAAAGTCACCAGTAAGTCGCGCGTGCTGAACCGCGAATGGATGGAGTTCCTCGAGCTCGAGAACCTTCTCGACATCGGCGAAGCGATGGCGGCGAGTTCCCTGCAGCGGCCCGAGACGCGCGGCGCGCACTACCGCACCGATTTTACGGAAACGGACCCGGACTGGACGGCCAACTTAATCGTGCGGCGCCATGCCGGCAAGCTGCAGGTGGAGAAGAAAGCCGTCGTAACGCTGGATAGTAAAACGCCGGCGCCACGCGAAAAAGCAGGAGCAATAGCCTGATGCCTACCGATATCAAGATGCGCGCCGAAATCCGGCGCTTTGAGCCGGGCGTGGACGCCGCGCCGCGCTACGAGATTTTCGAAGTCGAGGGCCAGGACAACTGGCGCGTGCTCGACGTCATCCGTTCCATCTACGATCGTCAGGCCGGCGATCTCGCGTATCAGTTCGCCTGCCGCGTCGGCCGCTGCGGCACCTGTGCGGTGAAAGTGAACGGCGTGCCCGTGCTCGCCTGCCAGGAGCGCTGTAAGCCCGAGATGAAGATCGAGCCGCTGACGCCGTTTCCGGTGCTGCGTGACCTGGTGGTGGACCGTACGGAAATCGAAGCGCGCTACGAGCAGCACGCTTACGCGCCGCAGCGCGCGACCGAATACAAGAGCGGGCCCGAGCCCATCGACGTCAAGCACGCGGAACACCTGTGCCATATGGGCTCGTGCCTCGCGTGCATGGTGTGCGTGTCCGGCTGTCCGGCGGTCGAGGAACGCGCATTTGACGGCCCGGCGTTCATGCTGAAGCTGCGCCATCTCGCAGAACATCCGGCCGACACCGGCGACCGGCTCACCCAGGCGATCGACGCCGGCATGCTCGAATGTTTCGGTTGCGATCTGTGCACGCAACTATGTC
>JANYDM010000144.1 GCA_025363575.1 Betaproteobacteria bacterium
TCCCGGATGCGTTCGTAGGCGAATTCAAGCTTCGCGCCGAAGGCCGGGTTCGCCACGCTCACCCTGCGGTCCGGGCGGGCCGGGAACTGCTACCGGCACCTGCACCACAACCGGCGCCGGGGCAGGTGCGGCGGGTTCCGGCGTCGGCGCCGTGACCACGACTGATGACGGGGCGGGCCGGTCGCATGCGGTAAGCGCGAGCGGGGCGAGTAGTGCAATCAACAGCAATGAGCGTTTCATGTTTTATGTTCCTTTCAGATTTCGATTGAGTTGCGGTGACGCGCTCAGATCTTTCCCATCAGCAGCAATATCACCAGGATCAGCACCACCAATCCCACGCCGCCGCTCGGGCCGTAACCCCAGTTGCTGCTGTGACCCCAGGTCGGCAGCACGCCTACCAGCGCCAGAATCAGCACGATCAACAGAATCATTCCGATACTCATGTGCGTCTCCTTGTGTTCGTTTTTCACAACGAGCACGGATTATCATTCAGCGCGCGAACACATTCCGTGCGTTGTCGTACAGATGGCGGACTATCTGTATATGTGCGGGACCGCACGGAACCGGGATGGCAGTAGGCGTAAACCTTACAAGGCGCAATCGCGCAAACCGTTTTGAGGAAAAACCCATGACTATCAATCTCGGACTTACCCCGCTCGTCTCGCTGATCGCCGGCATACTCATACTCCTCGTGCCGCGGCTGCTGAATTACATCGTGGCTTTTTACCTCATCATCATCGGCGTGATCGGACTCACCGGCGCCGGCAGCTTTCACTTCTGAACGCCGGCAAACCATGCTGGTGACATTCAACAGCAAGGCATGGAGCCGGATCACTATGTTCGGTGACGTCGCAATCGCATTGCTGAAAATGGCCGGGCACAGCGGCACCGTCCCGAGCGCGCTGCTGGCGGCCGATATCCCCGCCGCGCTGCAAAAACTGCAGCAGGCGCTCGCGGTGGCCGAGCACGCAGAAAACGACCATGCGCCGCAAGTGGAAGATGTGGACGAGCCCGGTATCGAGACGCCGGTCGGCATCCGGAAACGCGCCTATCCGCTGATCGAATTGCTGACCGCGGCGGCGGCGCAGGGATGCGATGTCACCTGGGAAGCGGGCGCGCCGGTAATTTGAGCGCGGCAACCGGGCGCGAGCGCACGCAACCGCGACGTCACCAGTTGGGACTTCGGAATGGGTGCAAAAAAAGCCCGCGCCGCGTTGTCCAGTGCGCTAGTGCACTTGCAGCCCGCTACTCGACGCAGGCCTGTACCCGTGCCGCGCCTTGCAGCAAATCGCCGACCATCCAAGTGTCATGCAAATGCAAGTAGGTGGACATTTCCGCGGCGCCATCACTACCGTCGCGCCCCACATTGGAGTGTCCTGACTGCGCACTAACAGTAGCAGCGCCCCCACCCGCCGTAAGCATGGCCCATAGACTGCGCTCAGAGGAAAATCCGGGGCGCACTTCGGAAGGTGCGACCTTCGATTGCGCAACGTCGCGCGTGACGATCGCCGGCCGGCCGCCCGCGATCAAGAGCAAAGACAACGATAGTCCGCCAAGCCAGAGTATCTTGGGGGTGCTCAGCATCATGAGGTGGCCCGTTCCGGGTTGCAGGCGTCAATCGGATGTCAACGATAGTCCAACGGCATAAACGGCGTTGTACGCTAACGCACAAATGGCGGCAGCCGCGAGACGCAAACTGCTCGCTACAGTGATTTGGCCCTGTGTTGGATACCGCACAGAACTTTGCCCGCCGGCCGCTAATAATTGCGATGTCAGTCAGCCGTTTGATTGTATTAAGTTTTAACTCCGAACAGGCGGTCAAATGCGAGCACTCAACGAAAGCCCTTCCTCCCTGTCGCCGGAACTTCCGGCAACGAACGCCGGGGAGCCCGACAGCGACATCGCCACACCGGACGAGCTCGAACTCGCAACCTTGATCGTCGCCACACTCAACCTGGACGTCACTGCCGCCGAAATAAATCCGACCGCCCCGCTATATCGCGACGGACTGGGACTCGACTCGATTGACGTGCTCGAGCTGGCACTCGCGATCGCCAAAACCTACGGCCTGCAACTGCGTTCGGACGACGAGAACAATCAAATTATTTTCAGCTCGTTGCGCAACCTGAACCGGCATATTCAGCAACATCGCGCCGGCTAAATGGCACGGCGGGCCGCCTGGCTATGGCCGGCATTGCTGGTGCCGGCGGGCATCGCGTATCAATACCTCGTCCATTCCGCCGTGGCTGGCGGACAAGACCACTCGGTGCGCGTCGCCCTCGCCTTCATGCCGCTCCTCGCACTTGCGGGCTGGATCTTCGCGCGCACGCACAACAAGCTGCGCTGGTCGCTGATCGTGGCCGCCGCGGCGGTTGCCCTCTACGCACTGGAAACCCGGGTAGCGTGGGGGCTCGACGCGGTCTATGGCCTGCCCCATGCGGCGATCTACTGCTCGTTGCTGTGGCTGTTTGGCAGCACGCTGCGCGCGGACCGGGAGCCGCTGATCACGCGCTTCGCGCGCCGCGTGCATGGCACCCTGCCCGCCGGCATGGTGGCATACACGCGCAGTGCGACTTACGCCTGGAGCGTGTTTTTTGCCGCTCAGCTCATCATTTCCGCGCTGCTGTTCCGGTTCGCGCCGCTCTACTGGTGGTCGCTTTTCATTAACGTGCTGAACCTGCCGCTGCTCGCTTTGATGTTCGCCGGCGAATACGCGTACCGGACTGTAAAGCACCGCGATTTTCTCCATGCCTCTCTGCTCGACGGCATACGCGCGTTCACCGCGGACACTGCGCAGCGCAACGATATAACGTGCGCGGGGCCGCGGCCATGAGCGGTCTGCCCATCGTGCGGGGGCATGATGAGGGCGCGGCATTCGCCTACCGCGGCGGTCTGCCGCTGGGCGTCGGCCGTTTCCTTGGCGATGTCGCCGCGCTCGCGTCGCTACTGCCCGCGCGCCGGCATATACTCAATCTGTGCGCAGACCGGTATCGGTTCACGGTCGGTTTTTTCGCTGCGTTAATGCGAGAACAGATCAGTCTGCTCCCGCCCAATCACACGCCCGCCCTCGTTCAACAGCTCGTGTCCTGCTATCCGGATATCTATTGTCTGACCGATGCCGCCGCGGCGAGCACGCCGCTGGCGACGGTGTTTTATCCGCAATTGAGCGGCACGCTTCCGGCGGTGCCAGCGGTTCCCTCTGTGGCCGCGGAGCAGATCGCCGCAATAGTCTTCACTTCCGGCTCGACCGGTCAGCCCGTGCCGAACGAAAAATCATGGGGCGCGCTCGCGCGCAGCGCCCGCGCTGAACTGGCGCGACTCGGCCTGCAGTCGCGGCGCGGCATGGCGATACTGGCAAGCGTGCCGCCGCAGCACATGTACGGGCTCGAATCGTCCGTGCTGATGGCCGTCCAGGGCGGTCTCGCCCTGCACGCCGGCAGGCCGTTTTATCCGGCCGACATCGTCTCAAATATTGCCGCCATGCCGCGTCCGCGCTGCTTTGTGACCACGCCTGTCCACCTGCGCGCGCTTCTCGCCGAAGCCACGGCGTTGCCCCCGCTGGATCTGCTGGTGTGCGCAACCGCGCCGCTCTCGCCGCAACTGGCGGCAGCAGCAGAAATGCGTTTTGGCGCGCCGCTATATGAAATCTACGGCTGCACCGAGGCGGGACAAATCGCTACGCGCCGCACGACGACTGGCGCTGAATGGCAAACGCTGGCGGATATCACGCTGCGCCAGGACGAGCACGGAACCTGGGCGCGCGGCGGACATGTGCACGCTGAAGTGCTGCTTCAGGACATGCTGGAACTGCGCGGCAACACGCGGTTTCTGCTGCACGGCCGCAACGCCGACCTCGTCAACATCGCCGGCAAGCGCACTTCGCTCGCGAGTCTCAACCACCAGCTGAACTCGATTGCGGGCGTGCGCGACGGCGTGTTCGTTATGCCGGAAGAAGAAGGGGGCGCGGTCACTCGCCTGACCGCGTTCGTCGTCGCGCCGGATTTAAACAGCGAAGACGTGATGCAAGGACTGCGCGAGCGCATCGATGCTGCATTTCTGCCGCGCCCGCTATGGCTGGTCGCTGCATTGCCGCGCAACGACACCGGCAAGCTGCCGCGTGCAGCGATGGCACAACTCGTCCCGGCACCAGCGACGCCGGCGGAACACTGATGCCTGCCGCCGAGCGCTTTTTCGCCGCTGATCATCCCACGGCGCCCGGACACTTCCCCGGCAATCCCGTTATTCCCGGCGCATTGTTGCTGAGTGAAACGTTGCAGGCGATTACAGCCAGTCACGCGGTGGATCCCTGGCCGCGTGGCCGGCTGGTGTCCGCCAAGTTTCTGCATCCCGCGCGGCCGGGCGACAACGTCAGTATAGAATTCACCGTACCGGTCGCCGGCCGGATCAAGTTCGCGTGCAGCGTCGCCGGCACGACCGTGCTGACAGGCACAGTATGCGAGGCGCCATAGACACCGGCGGGCAGGACGCCGCGCGCGCCGCAGCACAGGGCGCGCCGGACGAAAACGGCAGGCCAAACCCGCCGCTGCCGGAATGGGTCGCGCGTCCCGAGCGCAGCAATTCGATCGCGCTGGGCATCGCCGTGTGGGTGGCGTTGAAATTCGGCCGGCCCGTCGCGCGAGCGATGCTGTATCCGATCTGCCTGTACTTTCTGCTTTTTTCGCCTGCCGCGTATGCAGCATCGCGGAAATACCTGCACAAGGTGCTCGGACGGGAGCCGAATCTCGCCGATGCATTCCGTCATTGCCATACCTTCGGCGCGACGCTCGTCGACCGGATTTTCCTTTATAACGACCAATACGCGCAGTTCGACGTGCGCGTGCACGGCGCGGAAGTACTCGATGCGATACTGGCGCGCGGCGACGGCTGCTTTTTGCTCGGCGCGCACATGGGAAGCTTCGAAATCATCCGCGCGCTGGGCCGGCACAACACCAGCCATCGCGTCAGCCTCGTCATGTACGAGAACAACGCCAGGATATTCAGTTCGGTGCTTCACGCGATCAATCCCGGGCTGGCCACGCAGGTGATCGCGCTGGGCAAGATCGATTCCATGCTCAAGGTCGAAGCCGCCTTGAAGCGCGGCGATATGGTCGGCATGCTCGGCGACCGCACGTTCGAAGGTGACGGGACTGTCGCGTGCCGGTTTCTGGGCGCGCAGGCGCAAATCCCCAACGGCCCGTTTCGTCTCGCCGCGATGCTGAACCGGCCCATGTTCCTGATGTTCGGCATTTATCGCGGCGGCAACCGCTACGACGTTCATTTCGAACGCCTGGTCGACGCATGGCCGGCCGCGCGCGACAACCGTATCAAGGACGCCTTGCACAGCTACGTCGGTCGCCTCGAGCACTATTGCCGCAGCGCGCCTTACAACTGGTACAACTTCTATGATTTCTGGCGCTAGCCGCCGGCGGTCGCCGCGCGGGCGTCGGGCATCATGAGTAAGCGCGCCACGTCGCGCCTGGCGATTGCCTGCTGGCTCGCCGCCATGCTGGGCTGTGCCGCAGTGATTGCGCGAACGGAATTCAGCGCCGACCTGTCTGCTTTCCTGCCGCGCTCGCCCACGCCGGCGCAGCAGTTGCTGGTCGAGCAGTTGCGCGACGGCGTGGTGTCGCGGCTGATCCTCATCGCCATTGAAGGCGCCGCGCCCGATGCGCTCGCGCGCACCAGCCGGCACATGGCGGCAAACCTGCGTCAACATCAGCAGAACTTCGCGGCCATCGACAACGGCGAGGATGTCGGCACCGCTGCCGACCGCGAATTCCTGTGGCACAACCGTTATCTGCTGAGCCCGGCGGTTGGCGTCGGTCATTTTTCCGGTGCGACGCTGCGGGTCGCGCTGGAGGAAAACCTGCGCGCGCTGGGTACGCCCGCGGGCGTGCTGACGCAGCGTTTGCATTCGCAGGACCCGACCGGCGAATTGCTGCGGCTGGCCGCACAACTCGGCCAGCAGGCGCGCCCTGCGATGCAGGACGGCGTCTGGTTTTCCGCGGACGGCGGCCGTGCGCTGCTGGTCGCGCAAACCCGCGCGGCGGGCTACGACATCGATGCGCAGGAACGCGCGCTCGCGCTGATCACCAGCGCGTTTGCTGACGCGAGCGCGGGCGAACCGCGCGGCGCGCAGAAGCTGCTGGTCACGGGCCCAGGCGTGTTCGCGGTGACCACGCGCGCGCGCATCAAGGACGATGCGCTGCGCTTTTCCGTCATCGCAACCGCGCTCGTCGCCGCCCTGCTGCTTGCCGTCTACCGTTCGCCGCGCCCATTGATGCTCGGCCTGCTGCCGGTCGCCAGCGGGGCGCTCGCGGGCATCGCCGCCGTCAGCCTCGGCTTCGGGGCGGTGCACGGTATTACGCTCGGCTTTGGCGCCACCTTGATCGGCGAAGCAGTTGATTATGCGATTTACCTTTTCACGCAAATTACGCCGGGCACGACTGCGACCATCACCCTGGACCGAATCTGGCCGACCCTGCAACTGGGACTGCTGACATCCGTCTGCGGGTTCAGCGCTATGTTGCTGTCCGGCTTTCCCGGGCTCGCGCAGCTGGGACTTTTTTCGATCGCGGGGCTCATCACCGCGGCCGCGGTCACGCGCTACGTGCTGCCGGTCCTGCTGCCCGCGGGATTTACGGTGCACGCCGCGGCAGGAATCGCGCCGCGACTCGCCGCCAGTACGCATCGGGCGCAGGTGCTGCGTTATCCGCTGCTGCTCCTCATGCTCGCCGCCGCTGCTTTCCTGGCGACGCAGCGCGACCGCCTGTGGAGCACAGAGCTTGCCAGCCTGAGCCCTGTCGCGGCCGCCGACCGCGCGCTCGACGAGCGACTGCGCCGCGACATCGGCGCGCCGGATGTGCGGCATCTGGTGGTAATCAATGCGGCGAGCGCGGATGCTGCGCTCGCCGCCAGCGAAAAAGTTGCCGCAGTATTGCAACGCGACGTCGACCGCGGCTATCTGGCGGGCTTTGACTCGCCAGCCGCCTATCTGCCGAGCGCCGCCACTCAGCGCGCGCGCCAGGCGGCAATACCGGAGCCGACACTGTTGCGCGCGAGCATGCTTGAAGCGCAGCGGGGCCTGCCGTTTCGCACGGGCGCCTTCGAGCCATTTCTGCGCGATGCCGAGGCCGCGAGGACGCAACCCTTGCTGACAAGTGCTGATCTGCGCGGCACCGCGCTCGCGCTGAAACTGGATGCGCTGCTGGTCCGTCGCCATACGGCGGACGGCGCGGGCTGGGCCGTCATGCTGCCGCTGCGCGGCGTGACGAATGCAGCGGCCATCTCGCGCGATGTCGATCAGTTGCCCGATGACGACTCCGTGGTGGTCGACCTCAAGCACGAATCGGATGCGCTCTACCAGGGCTACCGTCGCGAGGTCGCGCTTTATGCGTTGCTCGGGACCGGCGCCATCGTGCTGCTGTTGCTGGTGACGCTGCGCTCGGCGCGGCGCACGCTCTCGGTAATGACGCCGCTCGCGGCGGCCGTCATCATTACCTTCGCGTTGCTCGTGATGAGCGGCACCGCGCTGTCCATTTTTCATCTGGTCGGACTGCTGCTGGTGGTAGCGGTCGGCTCCAACTATGCGCTGTTTTTCGAGCGCAAGGCGGCGAACGCGGCGGAACGCGAACGCACGATAGTCTCGCTGCTGTTCGCGAACCTGACGACACTCACCGGCTTCGGGCTGCTCGCGTTTTCGCATGTGCCCGTGCTGCACGCCATTGGCGGCACCGTGGGTATCGGCGCGTTTCTGAGCCTCGTGTTTTCGATGATCCTGATCGGCCCCGCACCTAAACGCGCAGCGCTCCAATGAGCATGCAGGCAACATACGATTACGCGCGACAAGCGGGCGCCCAGCGCATCATGCTCATCATGCTGCCGGCCGCGCTGAGCGCGCCGCAAGATCTGCTGGAAAGTGGATTCATCGACGCGGTGCGCGACCGCGGCGGCCCGATCGACGTGGTGCTGGCGCATGCGCATCCGGACTACTATCTCGATGGCACACTATGCAAGCGGCTGGCAGCGGACATTATCGGGCCGGCGCGTGATGCGCAGTACCGGCGCATCTGGCTGATGGGCATTTCGCTCGGCGGGATGGGCGCCCTCCTCTACGCATGCATGCACGCAGCGGATATCGAAGGCGCGATAGTGCTGGCACCCTATCTCGGCGCCAGCCGGCCGGTCACCGCAATCGC
Source organism: Betaproteobacteria bacterium (assembly GCA_025363575.1). Next base: position 8,199 of record JANYDM010000144.1, read on the forward strand.
CGACGCAGGAGGACTCGCGTACTGGCAGCCGCCCGCGCACGCCGATGACGATGAGACACGGCTGCTGACATGGCTCAAGGCGTATCAGCCCGCGTGCCCCGCCGCACCCCGCCTCTATCTCGGCTATGGCACCGGCGACCGATTCGCGCCAGCGAGCACCTTGCTTGCGCAGAAGCTGCCCGCGTCGCAAGTCGTCACCGTCGACGGCGGGCATGACTGGCCGACGTGGATCCGCCTGTGGCGGCAACTGCTCGACAAAGATCCGTTCTCGGTTGCCGCCATGGCGGCGCGCCCTCACACTGCGCACGCCTGCGCGCGCTAAATACTTCGAGCCCTCAACCTGACATGCAGCCGCTCGCCATCAGTCATTTCTCCGCCATCAACTGTCTGGGCGCAGGCAGCGCGGAGATCGCGCGCGCTTTGCTCGAAAGGCGCGCCGGCCTCGTGCCGTGCGATTTCGAGAGCGTAGTACTGGACACCTGGATCGGACGGGTTGCCGGACTGGATGAAGCCGCCGTGCGCGCGGACCTCGCCGCGTTTGACTGCCGCAACAATCGACTCGCGCAGCTAGGCCTCGAGGCAGACAGCTACGCCGAAGCCATCGCAGCGGCACGCGACAGATACGGCGCCGCGCGGATCGGCGTATTCATGGGCACGAGCACTTCCGGCATGCTTCAAACAGAACTCGCCTACCGCCGCCGCGACGCGGCCAGCGGCGCTTTGCCCGCGGACTTCAATTATGCCGGGACGCAGAATTCTTTTTCAGTGGCGGATTTCGTGCAACGCTACCTGCGCCTTACCGGCCCCGCGCTGGTGGTGTCGACCGCATGCTCGTCCTCCGCCAAAGTTTTCGCGCACGCCGCGCGCGCGATGTCGGCGGGCGTCTGCGACGCCGCGGTCGTCGGCGGCGTCGACTCGCTGTGCCTGACTACGTTGTACGGCTTCAGCTCGCTACAGCTGACCTCAAATTCACCCTGCCGCCCGTACGACCGCGACCGCAACGGCATATCGATAGGCGAAGGTGCCGGCTTCGCACTGCTGGAAAAAGGGCCGGCCGGCGCCGGCGCGATGGAAGTGCTGGGCATAGGCGAATCCTGCGATGCGTACCATATGTCGACGCCGCATCCCGAAGGCGTGGGCGCGCGGCGCGCGATGCATGAGGCACTGGCCGCCGCAGCGCTCGCGCCGGCCGATATCGATTACATTAACTTGCATGGAACCGCGACACGGGCCAACGACGCGAGCGAAGACAGGGCCGTCTACGATTTGTTCGGCGCGGCCGTGCCGGTGAGTTCCACCAAAGGATCGACCGGCCATCTGCTCGGCGCCGCCGGCATTTCCGAAGCGATCATCGGCCTGCTCGCAATCAAACACGACGCGCTGTTCGGCGGCATGCAGACGCAAACCCTCGATCCTGCTTTGCGCTGCAATTACCTGCTCGACAATCGCAGCGCGCGAGTGCGGCGCGTGCTGAGCAATTCATTCGGCTTCGGCGGCAACAATTGCAGCCTGGTGCTGGGAGCCGCGTAATGCGCGTATGCGTGGAAGGCATCGGTCTGCTCGGCCCCGGCCTGGACGGGTGGACTGCCGCGCGCACGGTACTTGCGGGCGGGCCGGCCTACGCAAGCGCACCGATCGTGCTGCCGCCCAACGACCTGCTGCCGCCCGCCGAACGGCGCCGCGTCGGCCTCCCGGTCAAACTTGCCCTCGCCGCCGGACATGCCGCCTTCGCGCACGCGCAACGCGACGCCGCCGCCACCGCGACAGTGTTTACATCGTCGTCGGGCGACGGCGAAAACCTCGACAATATCTGCGCCACGCTCGCGTCCCCCGACCGCAAGATATCGCCGACCCGTTTCCACAATTCGGTGCACAACGCGCCGGCCGGCTACTGGAGCATCGCTACGCATTCACAAGCGCCATCGACCAGCCTGTGCCGCCACGACGACAGTTTCGCCGCTGGCCTGATCGACGCCGCTGCGCAAATCACCGTCGATGGCACGGCAGTGGGCCTCATAACGTACGATCAACCGTACCCGGAACCGCTGAACACGGTGCGGCCGATCGCCGCGAGTTTCGGCGCCGGCATCGTGCTGGCGCCACCCGCTGCCGCGCGCGCACTTGCGGAACTCGAGATCAGCGTTATCGCGGCGAAAGCGTGCGCAACGCGGATGACGGATGAAAGCCTCGAAAAATTACGCATCGGCGTGCCCGCCGCACGCTGCCTTCCTTTGCTTGCGGCGCTGGCGCAAGGCGTTCCTGCAGTCGTCATACTTGATTACGGTCCGGACGCTCACGTGCGGGTCACAGTAACGCCATGCAACTGAGCAAAGCGGACATTGCGCGCCTTATTCCCCACGCCGGCACGATGTGCCTGCTCGACGGCGTGCTGCAATGGGATGCGGCGCATATCAGTTGCGTCAGCCGCAGCCACTGCGACGCCGGAAACCCGCTGCGCGCGGGCGGACAACTGCCTGCGTTGTGCGGAATCGAGTACGCGGCGCAGGCGATGGCGGTGCACGGCGGGCTCGCCGGCAATATCGGGGCACGCCCGCGTAGCGGCTACCTGGTCGGCCTGCGCGAAGTCGTCTGCCGGCTGCAGCGGCTCGACGATCTCGACGGCGATCTGATAGTCGACGCCGAAAAACTGATGGGCGACGGGAGCCGCGTCATCTATTCGTTCGCGCTGCGGGTTGCAGACCGCGTGGTATTGAGCGGCCGCGCTACGGTCGTGCTCGATACCGCGGCGTGATGAATTAAATCTACGCCGTCATGGGCGCAATAAATTGACGAGCCGCTGCGCGGCAAGACGACCGAGCAGCCACGGCAGACGCACTGCGAATTCGAGCAGCAGGCGCAGATACATCCGGGTCAGCAGCGCATTGTCGCGCAGGTAGTTGAAATGCGATACGCCGCCCTGCGCGGCGGTGAAATATTTAACCGGCGCCGCCAGATTGATCGGCCTGATCCCCTGCCAGCACAGCCGCACAGCGGCTTCCGGCTCGAAATCGAATTGCCGCATCCCGCGCTGTTCCTCCATGATTTCGAGGAGCGGCGCCAGCGGATAGACGCGAAAACCAAACAGCGAATCGCCGACGCCGCACCAGAGCGTCTGCAGATCGGTCACCCCGTTCGCGATCTTGCGCCAGTAAACCCTGATCCAGGGCGCGCTGGCGTCGAACACCGGCTGCCCGAGTATCATCGCCTGCGAGTGCAGCCGCGAAGAAGCGATGAACTCGGGAATCTTGTACGCCGGATGCTGACCGTCGGCATCCATCGTCAATACGTGCGTAAAGCCCGCGGCTGCGGCGGCGCGCAGGCCGTGCAGGACGGCGGCACCTTTGCCTTCGTTACGCGCCAGCACCAGTACGTGCAATTCGGCATCGGCAACCGCGAGCGCCTGCAGCGCTTCGGCAGTGCCGTCGGTGCTGCCGTCGACGACGACCCAGACCGGCCCCCAGTAGCGTCTGGCGTCGAGCACCGTATCGATGACTTTAGGTCCGGTGTTGTAGCTCGGTATCAGGATGCAATAAGCGCCGGGGCCGACGTCGGCGCCGGGCAGGCGGCTCGTGGAATCGCAGGCGGTTGCGCCCGCTACGGGCGGCATTTCCTGGTCGCGCGGCATGCGGGTCAGTCTACCACCGTGACCTGGCGCAGTGGTGCCGCGAATGGCGCGGCCGTTCTGCTCAAACAGACGGCTTCGACCTCCAGCAGCAGGTCGGCGCGGCAGATGTCGGCCTGCAGGCACAGCACGCGGGCTGCGCTGCCGAACGCCAGCTTGAGAGCGTCGCGGAGCATCGGCATGTCGCTCCGGTTACGCAGGTAGGCTTTCATCAGCAACTCGACGCGCGCACCGCCGGCGTCCAGTTGCGCCTGCGCAATCACGGCGCGCAAGTTCGCGATCGTCTCGCGCGCTTGCGCCGACGCGTCCCCCGCATGCAACGTGCGGTGGCCGACGATGCTGGCCGTTCCCGACACAAACAAGACTGGCGATTCCGCACTGTGCATCAGCATGGCGCGCGCGAACGTCGGGCTGCGCGGCCCGTACTGCGCCGGGTAATGGAACGCGCTCGTCTGGCGCGGATTCTCGACCAGCTGGCCGGGCTGTTTGGCCGCCAGAAAGTAGACGGCAAGGTCGTTGCCGCGGCTGCCCAGCGCGCAAGCGGCCGGCGTGTCCGTGCCGATCACGCGGCCGGCGGCGGTGAAGGCTTCGTGGCGCCCGACGTTGAAATGTTGATAGCGCTCGAGTCCGTCGGCGTCGCCGTTGATATCGGGCACGTAATTCCAGACGCGCAGAAGATGAGCGTAACCGCGGCTGTCGATGAAATCGAACAGGCGGCTGTAGGCCAGATAACTCGTCGCATCGAGCCGGCGGTCAAGCCTGATGCGCAAACAGCCAAACAGTACGCCGTCGTCGCGCGCGCTTGACAGGTCGACGGTATCTTCGCGCACGACCGGCTGTGCGGAGGTCCACACCTCGTACGCCGTTTCACTCTCCAGCAGCGGCATATCAACCCACGCGCGGGGATAGCCCGCTGACGGAATATGCAGGGGCTGCGCCCCGAACGCGATGGCGCCTAAAATCCTGCCATCGCACTGTGCGCTGTGCATCGCGAGTCGCGCCGGCGTCATGAACGCAAGGGCGGGGGCCGCCGCGGCAAGTCCCTGCCGCATCAAGTTGCGTTCGTTTCGGCCGCCGGTTCGGCGACCATCTGCTTGCGTCTTTTCCATGCGTCCAGCGTGCGACGGGGGTTGAAAAAATTGGTCAAATAGTAAATGGCCTTGAACGCCAGCAACCTGAGCGTCAGCGGCGTCTGGCGGAAAACATCGCCGGCGAGCACGGACAGCACGCCTTCCTGAATGTTGAAAAACCGCGGCTTCATGAACAGATTGCGCAACGTCGGCGTCGTGACCCGGTAGATGAACCACGAAAAGACCCTCGGGCCGTGACGCATGCTGCGGTCGAACGCGCGCAAAGCGCCGGCCGCGCGTTGCTCGTCGGCGAGACACGTTGTTATCGTATCGGCAGCTGCAAAGGCACTTTGCATGGCGAACAGGACACCGGTCGAAAACACCGGATCGATAAATGTAAAGGCGTCGCCCAGCAGCAGGTAACTGCGTCCGGTCGCGCGCTTGACCTCGTACGAATAATTGCCGGTCGCCGTCACCGGGGAGCATAGCGTTGCGTCGCGCAAGCGTTGCGCGAGCGCCGGGCACAGCGCGATAGTGTCCATGAAAAACGCCTGCGGATCGACGCGGCGCGACTTCATGTAGTAGGGCCAGCACACCGCGCCGACACTGGTAACGCCGTGCTGCAGGGGTATGTACCAGAACCAGCCATGGTCGAACCAGAACAGCGTGATATTGCCTTCCGCCTTGCCGGTCAGCCGTTCGGCGCCGGTGAAATGACCGAAGATCGCGGCGCTGTTGTGCCTTGGATTGCGGCGCTTGGTGCCAAACCGATTGGCGAGCAAGGTGTCGCGGCCGGACGCATCGGCCACGAACCGCGTCTGCCATTCCTCCTCGGCACCGCTCTCATGGCGCACCCTGACGGCGGCGCCCCCGGCATGGAAATCGACTGCGGTCGCGCGGCAGCCTTCGAATGTCCGCGCGCCTTTGCGCGCGGCGTTGCGGAACAGGATCTCGTCGAACTCCGAGCGCCGCACCTGGTACGCGTAGGGATGCGCCTTGTCGACGGCGTTCGCAAAATCAAAAGTACTCCCGCGCTCGTGCCAGGGCGATACGAATTCAGCACCGTACTTGGGCATGCCAATGCGCGCCATTTCCGCGGATACGCCCAGCCGCTCGAACAAAGGCAGGTTGAGCGGCAGCAGCGATTCGCCGATGTGAAAGCGCGGATGGACGGATTTTTCGATTAGCACGACATCGCGCCCGCGCTCGGCCAGCAATGCCGCCAGCGTCGAGCCGGCCGGGCCGCCGCCGATCACGAGCACGTCACTTCGCACCGCATCAAGCGGCGCCGCGTTAGCGGCATCAGGCATGGTAAACCTCCGTGCCCGAGATTACCGCGGAGGCCGTTCAATCTATGTACGCTAGCGTACATAATTGCGACGCCGCGCGGAGCCGGGCCGCTGGATTTACCGGCGGCGCACTCTAACGCGGTTGCCGCGGCGCCTGCGCGCGCAATTTGACCACCTGGTTCTCCAGCCCGTGGATGCGCTCGAGCAGCGATACGATGAGGGCGACGCCTTGCGGATCGAGGTCGAAACTCACGCGCAGGCGGCAGGCTGTGCGTATCGTCAGCAGGCATTTGCCGTTAAATACCCACGGCTGCGCACCGGTATCGACCGGGGCAACGGCGCCGTAATCGACGAGCTCGCGCAGTTCGTTTTCCGTGATGCCTGCGAGCTCCGCCAATTGCTGCAGCGAAAACTCGTTGTCTTCGGTCAGCCAGACCGCTTCCGTATGTTCGGATTTCACTTGCCACCTCCTGTTTCAAAACGCGCCCGCGGCTTGAACGTCGAACCTTCGCTCAACTGTTTGAATAACTCGCGCTCCCGCTCGTCCGCTGAGTCGGGGACGACAATTTGTGCGATGGCGAAGAGATCGCCTTCGCCACCGCCGGGTTTGGCCAGTCCCCGGCCGGCGAGCCGCAACTGACGGCCGGCATTCGTGTTGGGCGGCACTTTGAGGCGCACCGTTCCGCCGAGCGTGGGAACTTCGACCGCACCGCCGAGCACCGCTTCCCACGGCGCCAGCGGCAGATCGAGATACAGATCGTAACCGCTGACGCGATACAGCGGATGCGGCTGCAACGCGATGTGCAGGTACAAATCGCCATCGCGCCCGCCGTTGTAGCCTTTGCCGCCTTTGCCGGCAAGGCGCAGTTTCTGACCGTCGGCCGCGCCTTTCGGAATTCGCACCTTGAACTTGCGCGGCACGCGGCGCATGGCGCCTTTGTCGTCATACTCGGGCATGCTCAGATTGAGCTCGACCTCGGTGCCCGTGTAAGCATCTTCCAAAGAAATTTGCACGGTGACGTCGTAGTCCTCGCCCGGGATACGCATCTGCCCGCCGCTCGCGCCGCCATGGCCTCTGCCTGCGCGGAGCCCTGCAAATAAATCTGCGAGGTCGACATCGTCGAACGAGGATTGCTGGTCGCCGAACTGCCTGCCCCAATCCGGCGGCGGCCGAAAATCTTCGCCGCCGCGGTGACTGCCCAGCTGGTCAAAGGCCGCGCGCTTCTCGGGACTCTTGAGAGTCTCGTACGCTTCGGCGACCTCCTTGAATTTCTCCTCGCCTTGCGGATCTTTGGAAACGTCCGGGTGATATTTGTGCGCCAGCTTGCGGTAGGCTTTTTTGACGTCGTCGGCGCTGGCGCCGCGCTCGACGCCCAGGACGGCATAGTAGTCTTTATATTTCATCGATCGGGCTCGCTGTCACGGAAAAACATTGTAATTGTCGCGCCCACCCGCTCTGTGCGCTGACGTACGCAGTGTGCACGCCAACTTCGCGTCAATTCGGCAATTGCGCGAGCTGCGGCCTGAATTGCGCCTGCCACTTCGCGGCGAGCAGCGCGCGCGGCACGAGCGCGCCGCGCAGGACTACGCGGTCGATGCGCCGCGTGTTGGCGATATTGTCGAGCGGATTGGCGTCGAGCACGATGAAATCCGCATTGCGGCCCGCCGCCACCAACCCGGTATTGACGTGCGCGACCGCCGCCGCATCACGCGTCGCGGCGACAATCGCCTCATTGGGCGTCATGCCGATGGCAACCATGCTTTCGAGATCGAGATGGTTGAAATAGCCGATCCAGAAACGCGCTTGGCCGGTGTCCGTGCCGGAGACAATCTGCATGCCGGCCGCGCGCAACAGCATCGCGTTGCGGCCGTCGCGCTCGAAATTGCCGCGTGCGCGCGCGACGGCTTCGGGCGTCATCTTGCGCAGCGGATCGCCCCAATGCGCCTCGATATCGCGCGACGAATAGGTCGCGCGCAACAGCGGATCGTCCAGCCACGCCGGACGCCCGCCGCCCTGCGTGTTCATCCACGCGGTAATCAGCGACAGCGTGATCCACTGGTTCGGCCGGTCGTTGCGCGCGATGCGTTCCTTCACGATCGAGATCAACTCGTCATCGACGACGTCGCCGCCGCGCACGGGCACGTGCAGCCAGCCTTCGATGCCCGCGCGCATCAACGCCTTCGCGTCGGCGAGCTTCACGTTGTGCACGGCGACCGGCACGTTGAACCGGTGGGCTTCGTCGGCAATCGCGCGATACAACGGTGGTGTCAACGTGGGTTTGCGTCCGCCGCGATCGTCCACCCAGATCTTGATGAACTCCGGCTGCATGCGCACGTAGTCGCGCACGGCCGCGCGGACCTCCTCGACCGTGGACACCGGGTAAGCGACGTCGACGCGCGACGGGTGGCCCTGCGCGCCCGATCCCGGCCACGCCATGCCGGCGCCGGCGGTGCGGAACAGCGCTGCGCCCGGCACGACTTCGGCGCGCAGCCCCAACGGCACGTCACCCCAGTTCGTGCGGCCGCCCTTCATATCCGAGCGATCGACGAGGTCGCCGACGCCGATGGCCGCGCCCACGCCGTGATAAGCAAGTCGCCGCATATGATCGATCAAATTCTCGCGCGTAAAGTCCTGCTTCGACATAGTGCCCCGGGCAACGTCCTGGAAACCAAAGTGCCCGTGCAGGTCGACGAGCGCCGGCATTACGGTCTTGCCGGTGAGGTTTACGTGCGTGGCGCCCGCGGGCACGTTCACTTCGCCGCGCCGCCCGACGCGCGCAAACCGGTCGTCGGCGACGACGATCACCGCGTTCTCGATGGGCGGGCTGCCATCACCCGTGATCAGGCGCGCGCCCTCGTATACCGTGACTGTCTTGCCGGCAGTGTCGATTTCGGGCGCACTGCAGGCAGCCAGCAAAATGATTGCAGCACCGATGAACCCCGCGGTGACGTAATTCGCGTTTATCAAACCCGCCTCCCTAGCGTTTGATGCCGGACAGATCTTCGTACAGCAGGCCCATGGATGCATTGTCGAGCTCGGCGCGCCCGGTCGCGCAGAGCGCGGCAAGCATTTGCGCGCCGAGTGCAGTGACAGGCATGTAGGAGCCGCACGCCACCCCGGCGCCGAGCGCGAGCTTGATGTCCTTCAGCATGAGGTTTGAGCGAAATCCCGGCGCCAGCGTGCCGTCGAGCAGTCGCTTGCCGTGGTTTTCGAGGACAAAGCTTTTGGCGGTGCCGCCAAGCAGCGCGTCGCGCACCTTGTAGGGATCGATATTCATTTTCTTCGCCAGCGCGAACGCTTCGGCCACGCCCATCATCGTCGCCGTGTTGACCAGCTGATTGCACGACTTGCACAGCTGGCCGGCGCCGCTTGCGCCGATATGCGTAAAAGTCTTGCCGATCGCCTTGAACACCGGCATGCAGCGTTCGACGATCGCAGCGTCGCCGCCTATCATGCACGACAGCGTGCCGTCGATCGCTCCCTTGGGTCCGCCGCTGATCGGTGAATCGATGAAATGCGCGCCTTTGTCCGTGATGCGCCGCGCGAAGTCGACCGTCGCGGTCGCCGAGATCGTGCTGCAGTCGATGACGACCGCATCCTTCGCGATGCCCTGCACGACGCCGTCGTCGCCGAACAGAACTTTCTCGACATCCGGCGTGTCGGGCACGCAGAGCAGCACGACTTCAGCCGCGCGCGCGACGCCGGCGGGCGATTTGCCGTCCGTTGCTCCGGCGGATACCAGCTCATCGACTTTGCCGCGGCTGCGGTTATGCACTGTGACTTTGAACCCTGCCTTGAGCAAATTTTTTGCCATGGCGTGGCCCATGATGCCAAGGCCGATGAATCCAAGAGGTGTAGTCGTCGTGACTGTCATCTGCCGTTCCTGTGAGAGATAAAAAGCAAGTTGACAATCTAGTTCCCTCGCCCACAATACGCAAGCTAAAACCGTCCGTCATGGGCTCACTCCAATGAAAAAATTTCTCGCGCTTCTCTTGCTGACATTGCTGCCCGGCGCAACGACGCTTGTGCAGGCCCAGAACTACCCGGCGAAATCCGTGCGTATCGTCGTTGGCTTCACGCCGGGCGGCGTCACGGACGTGGCGGCACGCATCATCGCGCAGAAACTGACCGAGCTCTGGGGACAAACGGTCGTCGTCGACAACCGTCCGGGCGCGAGCGGCATCATAGGCGCCGAGTCGGTGGCGAAAGCGGCACCCGACGGCTACACACTGCTGGTAGCGCCGCAGACCAGCACGTCGGTCGCGACCACGCTCTATCCCAAGCTCCCCTACGACGTCGTGCGCGACATTCCCATCATCACCGTGCTGGGATCGTCGCCGCAACTGCTCGTGCTGCATCCGTCGCTGCCGCCGCGCTCGTTCAAGGAGTTCGTGCCTTTCGCGAAGGCGAATTACAAAACGTTGAGCTTCGGCTCGGGCGGCCTCGGCTCGACGCCGCACCTTGCCGGCGAACTGCTGAACCTTTCGCTGCAGATCAAGATGGTGCACATCCCGTACAAAGGAGAAAACACCGCCATTGCCGACGTGCTGGGCGGCCAGTTGCCGCTGATGTTCTCCAGCCTGCCCGTTTCTTTACCGTTGTCCAAAGCCGGCAAGCTGCGCGCACTGGCGATTACCAGCCCGCAGCGCACGCCGCTCGCACCGGAGTACCCGACGATTGCCGAATCCGGAATTCCCGGATTTGAAACCGCGACCTGGGTGGGCCTGCATGCGCCCGGCAATATCAACAAGGACCTGCTTGTGCGCCTCAACGCCGACGTAATCAAAGTATTGAATTTGCCGGATACGCGCGAACGCCTGGCACAACAAGGCATAGACCGTGTCGGCAACTCGCCCGACGAAGCCGCCGCTTACGTGAAATCCGAGACCGTCAAGTGGGCGAAGGTGATCAAAGCTGCGAACGTGCGCATCGACTAGTCCGGAGCAGCAATGACTCTGACCGAATTGCGCTACATCGTCGCGCTCGCGCGCGAACGCCACTTCGGGCGCGCGGCGGAGAAATGTTTCGTCAGCCAGCCGACCCTGTCGGTCGCCATCAAGAAACTTGAGGAAGAGCTCGGCATCGCGCTGTTCGAGCGTCATACCTCGGACGTCACCGTGACGCCCCTTGGTACCCGCATCATCGAGCAGGCGCAGCGCGTGCTGGAAGAGACAGCCGCAATTAAACACATTGCCGCGCAGGGCAAAGACCAGCTCGCCACACCATTGCGCGTCGGCGCGATTTACACCGTGGGCCCGTATCTGCTGCCGCAATTGATTCCCCTCATGCACAAGCGCGCGCCGCAGATGCCGCTCCTGTTGCAGGAGAACTACACCGCGAAGCTTGCCGCGGTGCTCCGGAACGGCGACCTCGACGTCGCGATCCTGTCGCTGCCGTTTGCCGAGACCGGCATCGTCACGCAAGCCGTTTACGACGAGCCGTTTCGCGTCGTGATGCCGGCGGACCACGCGTGGAGTAAAAAAGCGAAAATCACGGCCGCACAACTGTGCAACGAAACCCTGCTCCTGCTCGGCGCCGGCAATTGCTTCCGCGACCAGGTGCTGCAGACGTGCCCGAAGAGGGCACGGGCGGGCGCGAGCAACCTGCAGCAGGCCCTTGAAGGCAGCTCGCTCGAGACCATCCGCCACATGGTCGCCTCCGGGGTCGGTATCACGGTGTTGCCGTCGACGGCTGCGGAAAGCAAATCCGCCGCGAGCCCGTTGCTCGCAGTCAGGCCGTTCGCGGCGCCGCAACCCAGCCGGCGCATAGCGCTCGCATGGCGCGCAAGCTTTCCGCGTCCGCAGGCGATCGAGGCGCTGCGGCGGGCTGTGCTGGCGTGCAAGTTGCCGGGAACGACGCCGCTGCCGGACGCCAACATTCAGACTGGGTGATACAACTGAATTGGATTGCGGCCCAGGTACCCGCCAAGCCCTGCCCATCCCCAACCCAGCCCACCCCTTAGAGGAGAAGGAGAAATTTCGTGATAGTTGTAAACTATCATTTCTATAATAATAATCCATTGGATCAATCGAGGCGGCGCTTCTAAGATGGCTTCCGTGGCAGCACAAAACCCACGCCAAACCATTACAGGAGAACTTATGAAAACGGAATCCGCAACCCTCAAGAACCTCGAATCGGCATTCGCGGGTGAGTCGATGGCGCACATCAAGTACATGTATTTCGCAAAGATCTGCCGTGCCGCCGGCGACCTCGTGACGGCAAAAGTTTTCGAGGAAACCGCCGCGCAGGAAGTACAGCATGCATTCGGCCACCTCGACCTGCTCTACCCGGCGGTGGAAATGACGCCGGCGAAAGCACTCACGATGGCGATTGAAGGCGAGACTTACGAGTACACCGAAATGTACCCGCAGTTCCGCCATCTCGCCGAGCAGGAAGGCAATCGGCAAGCAGTCGCCGAAATGGACGAGCAGATCGTCGAATCGAAAGAGCACGCGCAGCGCTTCCAGGCGACGCTCGCGAAAGCCGCGAAACGTTTTGCCGCGCTCACGAAAGTCGAAGAGCGCCACGCGAACCAGTACCGCGCGACGCTGGCGAAAATCGCCGCTTAATCACACACCATCAGGAGACGGAACATGAAAAAGTGGCAATGCATAGTGTGCGGCTATACCTACGACGAAGCCGCCGGCGACCCGGAGCACGGCATCAAGGCGGGCACGCGCTGGGAGGACATACCGTCCGGCTGGTCGTGTCCTGACTGCGGCGTGGCGAAGGCGGATTTTGAGATGGTCCTGCTCGCCGCGTAATGCAGCGCTTGCAGTAAAATAGCAGCACCAGCTTCGCCGGCCGCTCGGCCGACGAAGCTGTTTCAATCCTGGAACGGCTCATCTATGAACCCTATCGTCATCGTCGGCAGCGGGCTTGCCGGCTACAACGTCGCGCGCGAATTGCGCAAGCTCGACAAGGAAGTCCCGCTCACGCTGATAGCGGCGGACAGCGCGCATTTTTATTCAAAGCCCATGCTGTCGAGCGCGCTCGGCTCCGGCAAGGCGCCGGCGGCGATCGCAATGAACACCGCGGAACAAATGAGCGCTCAGCTCAATGCAACGGTGCGCGCGCATGTCCACGTGACTGCAATCGAGCCCGCACAACATGCAGTGCACCTCTATCAGGAAACGTTGCATTATTCGAAGCTGGTGCTCGCGCTGGGCGCGGACCAGATCGTGCTCACGATCGCCGGCGACGCCGCCGAAAGCGTCATGACTGTCAACGATCTCGGCGATTACACGAAGTTCCGCGCGGCGATTGCGGGCAAGGAAGCCGTCGCGGTAATCGGCGGCGGGCTGATCGGCTGCGAATTTGCGAACGACCTCACGAGCGGCGGATTTAAGGTCAGCGTGATCGACATCGCGCCGCAGCCGCTGTCGCGACTGCTGCCGCCTCAAGGCGCAGCGATGCTGCAAAGCAGGCTCGCCGCGCTGGGCGTCGACTGGCGCCTCGGCACCAGCGTGACCGCGATCGACGCCAGTGGCGACAAACTCCAGCTCACTTTGGCGAACGGCGAAAGCCTGCTCGTGGACTCGGTGCTGTCGGCAGTGGGCTTGCGTCCGCGCATCACGCTGGCGCAGGCGGCGGGACTCAAGACCAATCGCGGCATCACCGTCGACCGCAATCTTGCGACGAGCGATCCCGATATCTATGCCTTGGGCGACTGCGCCGAAGTCGCCGGGCTCGTGCTGCCGTACGTGATGCCCATCATGCACTCGGCACGCGCGCTGGCCGCCACTCTTGCCGGCAAGCCGACGCCTGTCGCTTATCCGGCGATGCCCGTCCTCGTGAAAACGCCGGCATGTCCGACCATCATCTCGCCGCCGCCGGCCGGCGTCGATGGCGAGTGGATCGTTACCGCGGATGCCGACGGCGTGAAATCGGTGTTTCAGGACGCCGCGGGAAAAATGCTGGGCTTTGCGCTGAACGGCAAAGCGACGGCCGAACGCGCTGCATTAACGCCGCAACTGCCGCCGGTACTTGCCTGAAGAGCCTTTAGCCCGGGAGACAGGCGTTGTTGCTTGCTTCATCCTTGATTTACTTACTACCGGGCCAGCAGCGCGCAATCGCGTTTTCTATCCAGGCTATTTCTGGATCCAGCGTACTGTAACTGACGCCATCGCCCCCGCTGTCCGTGCCTCTGCTGATGCGATGCAGGGCTGCCGACCGCAAATTGGCGTCGTTGACCGCGTAACCCAGACGCGCATAGCGCTCCGCCTCGATGGCGGTTTCCTCGCGCGGCCCGTCGCCAAACCAGATCCAGCGCGCGACGAATTGCTGCGCGAGTTGCTTTAACTCGCGATAGTCGGCTTCCGCCAGCGCCTCGGGCGGATCAATCTCGTTGTATTCCGCGGCGCCGCTGGCGGACAGTCGCCAGGAGCGGCTCCATTCCGCCGCGCCCTGCGTCGACCACAGTTCGATGACGCCATCGGCGGGCTCGCGCGCGATGCGGAAGAGCGCGTCTTCGGTGCCCGTCAGCATGTAACCGCAGCACTCGTCGCTGCCGGTGCGTATGGCAGTCAACGCCAGCGCCAGATAGCCGCCGGCGTTTACGCGTATTGCGACCGATGGATCAGCGTCAGCGATCTCGATGTTCTCGATCAGTTTTTCGGTCAACTCGCCGCGCTTGATGACCGCCGTGCCGTGCACGCCGCTGCCGGCCGCTACCCAATCCGCCTCCACCACAAGATCGGGATACTCGCCCGACGCAATTGCGAACGGCGGGAACGGGATGCCGCTTTGCGCCTTGAAGCTGTAATGCAGCTTATCGGCGGAATGCATTTCGTCGCATTCGCCGTCGAGCTGGTGCTCGGCAAACAGCACCTTGAGCCGCGCATCGAATGCCGGCAATTGCGCCGGCGCGCCACTTACCTTGAATACGACGTGGGTCAGCATCACTTTCATCGCGTCTCTCCCGCGCGAAAGCGCGCAACCAGAAAATACGGCAGGCTGCCCGCGAGCGTCGCCACGCCGATCAACGTGAATGCCGGCGTATAGCTGCCGCTGACCGCGACCGTCAGCCAGAATACGACCGGCGCAACTACGATGCCCATGAACGTGAATGTGATGACCGCACCGGTCGCCAGCGCGACGTTTTCGCCGGACGTAATGCGCGCGACTTCGGCGATGTAGATGCCGTTCCAGCCGAACGCGCTGGCGCCGCATGCCGCACACAATGCGATGATGGCCGCGTACGGCCACTGCGGCGACACCAGCGTTATGGCAAGCGCGCACAAGGTCATCGTCACGCCGAGCAATCCGAGCACAAGGCGCGCGCGATCAAAATAGTCCGCGAGCCCGCCCCACACCATGCGACCCGCAATGCCGGCGAACATCGCCGACGAATACGCGGCGCCCGCGTCGATGAGGCTCATGCCTGTGCGCTCCGTCAGGAATACCACAAGGAAGCTGCCGAAACACATCTGCGCGCCTGCGTACGTAAATGACGTGAACGCGCCGAGGCGCAACTCGGGTTGTTTGAGCACCATGCGCAGCAGGAACAGATGCGAGCCATGCCCGGGCGGCCGCGTGCCGGTGCGCTCAGCATCGAAACGTTCGCGCGCCGTCTGCAGCAGAACCGCGAACAGCACGCACAGGACCGCAACGACCGTCGCTGCGGTGCGCCAGCCCCAGGCCACGCTCAGGCCCGGCAGTAACACGCCGGCAAAAACGCCGCCCAGCGTCACGCCCGATTGACGTATGGACATGATGATGTTGCGCAAGCGGTCGGGGGTCCGCGCGGCGAGCAGCGCGGAACTCGCCGGCGTGACGGGACCATAGGCGAGCCCCATCGCAAGCGCGCCGCCCGCGATTACCGCAGGCACCGCGCTCATGAACAGCAGAATGCCGCCGGCCGCCCAGAGCAGGCAGCGCTGGCTCACGCGCACCGGGCCGCTGCGCATTACGCTTGCGCCGCCGAGCGGCGCTGCGTACGCCGCCGCCAAAAACACGAGCGCCGTAAACAGGCCGACAGAGTTCGCCGTCAAGCCGATCTCCGCCTGTGCGGCCGGCGCCAGTACGGCAGGCGCATAAACCGCCATCGATATCAGCGCCTGCGCGAGTGTAGCCAGCGTGAGCGCGACGATCAGTTCGCGCGTATCGGCAGCGCTCACCGCCGTTGAGCCGTGGCGAGCGCCTGGTCGATGTCCCAGATGATGTCATCGATAGTCTCGAGGCCGACCGACAGCCTGATCATGTCGGGCGTGACGCCGGCCTTGATTTGTTCTTCCTCCGACAGCTGCCGGTGCGTCGTCGATGCGGGATGTATCACCAGCGTCTTGGCGTCGCCGACGTTGGCGAGATGGCTCATGAACTGCGCCGCCTCGATAAATTTCTCGCCGGCAGCGGCGCCGCCCTTGATGCCGAACGTCATCACGGCGCTGGCGCCCTTGGGCAGATATTTCTGCGCCAGTGCATAGTACTTGCTGCTTTTCAGCCCCGGATAATTGACCCACGACACTTGCGGATGCTGTTCGAGATGTTCCGCCACGGCAAGCGCGTTCGCGCAATGCCGGTCCATGCGCACGTGCAGCGTTTCCAGGCCCTGCAGCAGCATGAATGCATTGAACGGTGACAGTGCGGCGCCGAGCGTGCGCAGCGTTTCCATGCGCGCTTTCATCGTGTAGCCGAAGTCGCCGAACGTTTCGTAGAAGCGCACGCCGTGATAGCCGCGCGACGGCTCGGTCATATCGGGGAAATTGCCGTTGTCCCACGGAAACGTGCCGGACTCGACGATGACCCCGCCCATGGTCGTGCCGTGTCCACCGATGTACTTGGTTGCCGAGTGCACGACGATGTCGGCGCCGAACTCTATCGGCCGGCACAGATAGGGCGACGCGAACGTGTTGTCTATCATCAGCGGTATGCCCGCTTCGCGCGCGATCTTCGCGACCGGCTCGATGTCGAGCACGTTGATCTGCGGGTTGCCGATGGTCTCGGCGTACAGCAGCTTGGTCTTCTTCGTAATCGCCTTGCGGAAATTTTCAGGGTCGTCGGGATTGACGAAGGTGGTGTTGATGCCGAGGTTGCGCAAATTCACTTCGAACAGCGCGTACGTGCCGCCGTACAGCGTGCTCGCCGAGACGATTTCGTCGCCCTGCTTGCACAGCGCAAGCACCGCGGTCGTTTCCGCTGCCTGACCGGTCGCAAGAGCCAGGCCAGCGCGACCGCCCTCGAGCGCGGCAACACGCTCCTCGAAAACGGCGGTGGTCGGATTGGAAATGCGCGTATAGACATTGCCGAATGTCTGCAGATTGAAGAGACTCGCTGCGTGATCCGCGCTGTCGAACACATACGACGTCGTCTGGTAGATCGGCACCGCGCGCGCGCCGGTTGCCGCATCGGGCACCTGGCCGGCATGCAGGCACAGCGTTTCAATTCCAAATTTTCTGTCAGGCATGACTCGCGTTGCCCGCGATTAAGAGCCGATAAATTTGATGAATATCAGCCACGACCACGGATTGGCCACATACAAAGCGGCCGGCACGACCGCCAGCAAACAGTTGATGCCCGCAAACTCCTTGAAATAACCGGTGACGCACAGCGCAAGGCCGGCAATCGCGAGCCACGCGCCGGCGATAAAGCCGCCGGCCTGCAGGCCGCTGCGGCGCGTGAACATCATGTCTGCGTGCGCCGCAACGTCGGGCACGAAAAACGCCGCGTACGTGAGCGTCGCGATGAAAATCGCCCAGCCTGCGAGACCCGCGATCAGACCCCAAGTGACAAGCTTGCCGCAAACTTTCATGCCGTCTCCCCTGCCGCCAACCGGTTATTGCGCCTGCGCGCGCCGGGCGGAAATGACGCCCGTATTGACGCCGACCCAGCCGAGCCCGCCGAAAAATCGCGCGTGCTCGATCTTCACGCAGCGGTTCATCACGACGTCGAGTCCCGCTGCGCGCGCTTTCTGCGCCGCTGCTTCGTTGATCACGCCGATCTGCATCCACAGCGCTTTGGCGCCGATCGCGATCGCATCCTCAGCCAGCGGCATGATCTCTTCGCTTTTGCGGAAGCAATCGACGATGTCGACCTTCTCTGGAATATTGCGCAGCGACGGATAACATTTCTGACCGAGCACTTCTTTACAGGACGGGTTGACGGGGATCACGCGGTAGCCGTGATCGAGCATGTACTTCGCCGCGAAAAAGCTCGGCCGGTACCAGTTTGCCGACAAGCCGACGATGGCGATGACACGGTTGTCTCTGAGAATGCGGCGCAGCGTCGCGATGTCGTCCATAGGCGAAGAAGTATAGCGCTACTCGGGCTTCGCACCCGACGCTTTGATGACTTTCGCCCATTTTTCGATGTCAGTGCGCAGTATTTTCCCGAACGCCTCCGGCGTCGTCGGCACCGGCTCCAGGCCCTGGTTACCGAACTGCTCTTTGAGCGCGGGAGAATGCAATATCGCTACCGTTACGTCGTGTAGCTTCGCGAGTATCGGTTTCGGCGTGCCGCCGGTGACGAGCATTCCGTACCAGCCGCTGCTCTCGTAGCCCGGCACGCCGGATTCAATTACCGTCGGCGTGTCGGGAAACATGTAGAAGCGTTTGGCTGTCGTCACTGCCAGCAAGCGCAGCTTGCCTGCTTTCACATGCGGCAGCGCGGTCGACACATTGGACATCAGCATCTGCACCTGGCCACCGAGCAGATCGGTCATCGCCGGCCCTAGCCCCTTGTAAGGAATATGCAGCATGTCGAGCTTTGCCTTCTGCAGAAACAGCACGGTAACGAGATGGCTTGTGCTGCCTATCCCGCCGGACCCGTAACTGATCTGGCCCGGCTGCGCGCGTGCGAGCGCGATGAGCTCGGTCATTGACTTCGCCGCCACAGAAGGATGGACGACGACGATGTTGGGTTGCTCGCCGACCATGGTCACGGGCGCTAAATCCTTCAGCGTGTCGTACGGCAGTTTCGGATAAAGCACGGCGTTCACCGCGAGCCCCATGCTTGCAATCAACAACGTGTGACCGTCGGGTGGCGCTTTCGCGACGATGTCGGCGCCTATGGTGCCGCCCGCTCCGCCGCGATTGTCGACCACCACTGGATGACCGAGCGCTTCACTCAATCTGACCGCGACGATGCGCGCTACCACGTCGTTGGCGCCGCCCGGAGCGAAGGGCACCATCAGGCGTATGGGTTTGGTCGGGTATTGCTGAGCGCCCGCGACCCCGGAAATAAACAGTCCGGCGACGGCGGCCAATGCGATCGCTATTCGTTTCATCCTGCGAGGCACTTCAATCGGTGAGCTGCTTGACGAACTGCTCGACGAATCCGCGCGTGACCTTGCTCATTTGCTCGGCGGTTAGGTTGCTGATCGGATGCGGCAACTCGATGAACGGGTGGCCGTCCATGCCTTTGGCGCGGAACGAATGGATGGCCGCATTCTTGAATGTCGAGGTCAGGAATACGGTCGCCGGGATGCCGCGTTTTTCGAACTCCACTGCGTCGTGCACACTGCACAACGTGCATGACCCTCACCCGCCGACGGCCGCAGCCGCCACCTGCACTCTCTTCGCCATCGCATCGAGCTGCGCGGGCGTGGCCGGTTTCGAAAACGCTTCCTTTTTCTCGATGATGACTTCCTTCACGCCATAGCGCGTCTTAAGCTCGTGCGCGATGGTTTCGAGGATGACATCGGCCTGCTCTTTGGTGTTGTCGATGAGCCCCACCACCTTGCCGACGAGATCGATCGGCCGCGGCGCCAGCGGAATCTTTGTCTTGTTGCCGCCGGCCGTGGGGTCGACGAACCAGAGTTCTTGTGACATTTCAGTTCCTTTCATGTCTCGTGATGAGTGATGAGTGATGGGTGAGGTGTTAAAGGCGAAGCGATTTTATCCATTACCCATTGCTCATCGCCCTTTACTGTTCATTCCACCGAATACTTCCCATGCACCGCCTTGCTCGTTTCATTCCACCCATGACACACCGCCGTGATCGGACCGAATCCGCCCGCGACAATCAGATGCAGGCCCGCCGGGTCTTTCACCGCTTTGATCATTGCATTGTCGTCATTGGGATCGATGCCCATATACTCCGCACGCTCGGGGCGCCAGTTGCCGCCGCGTTTCAGATTGCTCTGCGGACGCACCGCCAGCTCGCACAGCCGCGCATGCACTTGCGCGCGCGTCATGCCGGCATCGGCGCAAAGCTTCGCGTGCTGCGGGCTCATCGCGACGACTTCATTCGACTTGAACCACATGTTCCACGATCCGGTCGATGTCATCGAATCCGCAATACCGGTTAGCAGGCGCTCGGGTTCCGTGCTGACGTCGTCGAAGTGCAGGCGCGGGCATTCGACCATCGCGATGGTGATCACGTTGTCTTCCGGCTTGTAGCCGCGCGACACCGCGAGCGTTTCCCACGGCGTACGCTCCATGTTCTCGGTGATGCAAGCCGTGTAACGCATCGGCGAGCTGAATATCGTCGCCGAAGCCAGACCTGAAATCCCGCCGCCAAGATTCAGCAGCATCAAACGGATCGCGCGGCCGATGGACACGTTCGCGCGAAAGCCGGGGCCGAAGCAGCCGTTGCCGCCGTGCAGGCCGATCTTCTGCGCGTACGGCCCGTTGACGATCATCATGGGCGCGACGCCGTGCATCGTGCACTGCACGCCCCCCATGTTCAGCTCTTCGCGAATGATCTGCTCGAGGCCGCCGAGCACTACCGGCAGATATTCCGGCTTGCAGCCCGCCATCAGCGCGTGGATCGCCACCGTGCGCACGGTTGCCGGCTCGAGCGCCGGCGGAACGCGCCCGACCAGCTCATCAGGATTGCGCTTCGTGCCGGTCAGCATCCACTGGATGCGCTCTTCGGTCGGCGTGACCATCGGAAAGCCGTCCGACCATTCTTTGTCGAAAAAAAACTCGAACTCGTCGATCTTGCCCATTAGATTGCTCCTCCAGGATTCGTCCCCGCGCCAACACGTGAGCCCCCTCGCCCCGCTTTCGGGGAAAGGGCCGGGGTGAGGGGCAAGCAAGCAGATTTTTCGCTTGTGCGGAAGCGGTGATGACTGAGTACAGAGCCGGAATTTTACTTGGATTGGAGATAGCGGTATTCGCGCGCGGCAGCGCTGCTTGACAGCGCAGACGTAGACCCGATTTGACACGGTTGCCCTACCCCAGCCACGACCGACCTCGTGCTGACTATTTTTTAAGCAATTCCCGTCTTTGGTGCAAAAAAGAATGTTTCAGTGCACAAAAACGACTGTCCGGAAATCCCTTACAGCTCCTCGTACCGGACTTCATCGGCCGGAGCCAAGCACATGATTTTAGAATCAATCGATTTCGTCGATGACACGGGCATAGGCGGCGTCAGCTGAAAAATTTGCAATCCTGATTAATCCAGTATCAAAATGTCGCCGGCATGTGATGTATGCACTTGACATGCACCTTAAGCAGTATTCACGGCGCGCCACGCAGCAACGAGAATCAAGCACAGTTTCGATAGGACGCGCATTCATTAGCGTGCCCGCCGGGCTGTATCAGGGAGAATTGCAATGCCGCTGGTCAGGCACAAGATCAAGCGTTACGGCTGGGTGGCCGACACTCCCGATCAGCGCGACCACCTGTACGCGGCCCCGCTCGCGCACCTGAAAAATCTGCCGCCGAAAGTCGACCTGCGCGCGCAGTGCCCGAAAACAATCTACGACCAGGGCCAGCTCGGTAGCTGCACCGGCAACGCCATCGCCTGCGCCATCCAGTTCGACCGCCTGAAGCAGAAGCGCAAACCCGATTTCGTCCCTTCGCGCCTTTTCATCTATTACAACGAGCGCGACATGGAAGGCACCGTCGCCTCCGATAGCGGTGCGCAGATCCGCGACGGCATCAAAACGGTCGCCAAGCTTGGCGCGTGCCCCGAACCCGCATGGCCTTACGACATTTCGAAATTCTCGATCAAGCCGGCCGCGAGCTGCTTCAAGCAGGCCATCAAGTACAAGGCCGTGCTCTATCAACGCGTAATTCAAACCCTGAACCAGATGAAAGGCTGCCTGGCGTCGGGCTTTCCGTTCGTGTTCGGCTTCTCCGTCTACGAAAGCTTCGAAAGCCCGCAAGTCGCCAAGA
>JANYDM010000155.1 GCA_025363575.1 Betaproteobacteria bacterium
GCCTAACCTCAGGTCGAACGGACGGGCCGTTCTCACCGTGGCAGGTTTAATGGTAACTCTGGCCCGCCATTCACCAAAACGTTAGTGCTCCGAGTTCCCCACGAAAAGTGGACACTGATTTGTGGCAAAGACACCTTGCGAACGCTAATCGCCCGGATTACGCGAATGAGCTTTCTGCCGTCATCTCAGCTCGCTCTTCTCACGGCAGCTGCGGTGATCAATTGGCCAGTGGTGTATGCGTCGCCATCAACATCTTCATTGTGTCTTGCAACTGAGGACGTGCAATTCTCGTGTCGTATAGGCGCGAAGATTCTTTCCGTCTGCGCTTCCCCTGGTCTTTCTCGAACAAAGGGCGCGCTTTACTATCGGTTTGGAATTGTCGGCAAGCCCGAGCTGGTGTATCCATCGTCTCCGCAACATCCGTCGCAGTCTTTCGCCACGTTCTTTAGTAGTTGGGCCAAAGGACACGAAGCGCAGCTGTCTTTCAAACGAGGCGACCTGACTTACATTGTATTTGCGTACGAGTCTTCATTTGCGGGTAGCGGACACGGCGTTGCAATTTACCGCGAAGACAAAAGGATTGCGAAGCTGAATTGCCGCGGGGATGTCAATAACCGCCTTCGCGACCTCGGCGATGATGCGATTCCAGAAGCCGGGCGTCGCGATGTGCCTTGACTTGTCTTTCAGCTAATCACGCATTCGATGCGCGTCGGCCCTAGTTCAGAAAAAACGCCGCCGGCAGAGCTTCAACCACGTAGCGCCGGTTGATTAACTGGCTTTCGGCAAAATCCATCGCGACGGGGTTGTCTGCATCGGTGATGACGCGACCATGGTCGAGCAGGCGCTGTTCGAGCGGGATGGGGTTGCGCAGCATCGCGCCTACGATTGCGGCATGACGCGGCGGGACATGGCTTAAGTTATCTCCAAGCGGCTGCGGCAAGGGGGCGGCGCCGGCAACGATAAAGCTGTTGATGTGCGAGGCGAGACCGTAGTCAGGCCGATAGAGCGTGATATACGGCAGCTCGCTCTTCAGCGTCGTCAGCAGGTGCGCGTACGCGAGCGGATGATCGAGGTCGGCAAAGGTGTTGAACACCGCGACGCCGCCGGCCGCGAGGCAATGCTTCAGATCGTTGAAGAATTCGCGGGTGACGAGATAGTCAGGCACGCCGTCGCCGTGAAACAGGTCGACGACGACGACATCGTAACCGCCAGGGCAAGTACGCAGATACGTGCGCGCATCGGCCTGTAGCGTGTGCACCTTGCCCGGATCAAAGCCGAAAATTTCGGTTGCCGCCTTTAGCGAAGCGCCGTCAATGTCAACTGCCGTGACGTCGATGCCGCGGCCGGCCAGACGCATGGGTACCATGCCCGCGCCCATGCCGAGCACCAGCGCCTTGCGCAGATCCGGCCGGTAAGAAAACGACAAAGCTTCGAGCGCGTAGGTGTACATGGAAATCGACCGGTTGCCCGCGCCGACTATGTTCTGGATCAGGCCGTCCTGAAAATACATGCGCGTGAACGGCTCGCCGTCGCGCGGCCCGCTCTTGAGCACCTTGACGGTGCCGAACGATGAGCGATAAACAGCCTCGACGTTCCACGCGGCGCCGCTGTAATTCGCCGGCCACATGCGTTCCGTATAAGCGCGCGCGCCGGTCAGCAGGCCCAGGGCGGCAACCAATGCTATGGCCGAAGTGACGGTGATCTGTCGACGCTGGGCGACCTTGATCGACTTGCTGTACAGGATCACGAGCGGCAGCGCGGCGAGCACGGCGGCGATGGTGAGCACGGCCGTGAAGTTGCTCATGAATGGAATCATGCCGAACGCCGTTACGATAACACCGGCTACGGAGCCCAGCGTGCTGATGAAGAAAACGCGCCCCGCGCCGGCATCCGCCAGGTCGCCGCGCGCCGCCGACTGCCGCAGCAGTATCGCTACCAGCAGCGGATTCATGGCCGACGTAACGTAGAGCGGCACCAGCAGCAGCACGCTGCAAGCGATGAACGCGCCGAACACAAGATTCATCCGTGCCAGGGGTTGAAACAAGTAGGGGTAAACAAGGCACGCAACAACAATCGCGATTGCCGCAACGGCGGGCATGCGCGTGAACAGGTAAGCAAGTTTTTCCGGCGCCGGCGAATGATTCCGCTTGCCGGCTGCCAGCCGCCCGCCGTGCCAGTAGCCCGCGGCGAGCGAGATCAGGGTGATCGAGAGGATGCCGCTCCAGATATAGAGGCTCACGCCGAAGTACGGCGTCAATATGCGCGACGCGAGCAATTCAAGCGCGAGGATCGCGCCGCCGGTGATAAAAATGATCGCGTGCAGCATGTCGTGGTGTCGGGACGCTCGGGTATAATGACGGCGCGTTTGGCGGTAGGGCGCGCTGCGCCGGTTGCGAATTTGTTGGAGCGCGAAATCTACCAGACTTCATTCACCGGCGCGAGTTGCCGTCGCAATGCCCAACGCAACTGCGCGCTTTGAGGGGACAAAACTTATGCATGGCTTGATACGGAATTGCGCGGGCGCCGCAGTCTTCGCGCTCGTTGCGGGATGGGGGCACATGGCGGCGGCGCAGGGCACCGTGCCTTACGTGCCGACGCCGCAGATAGTGGTCGATCGTATGCTGCAGATGGCGAAGATCACGCCGCAGGATTACATCATCGATCTGGGTTCGGGCGACGGGCGCATCGTCGTCACAGCCGCGAAGAATTACGGCGCGCGGGGTTTTGGTGTCGATTTGAATCCAGTGCGTATCAAAGAGGCAGTCGAGAACGCGGCCAACGCCGGCGTCAGCGACCGCGCCAGCTTCTTTCAGCGCAACCTGTTTCAAACCGACCTGTCGCAGGCCACCGTCATCACCATGTATTTATTGCCGCGCGTGAATCTCGACTTACGCCCCAAGCTTCTGGAGCTGAAGCCGGGCACGCGCCTGGTCTCGCACGACTTCTCGATGGACGACTGGAAAGCCGACGAGACCGCCAATCTCGACGTAGCCGACAAATATGGCCCGGGATCGGGCTCGGGCTTGAGCACGATATTTT
Source organism: Betaproteobacteria bacterium (assembly GCA_025363575.1). The sequence continues at coordinate 3,040 of JANYDM010000155.1, forward strand.
TCTGGATCGTGCCGGCGAAAGTCACCGGGCCATGGCAATGGCAGGCGACCATCGGCGGCAAGGCGCAGGCCTACGAAATGGTGCTCGAGCAGAATTTCCAGATCATCAGCGGCATCGTGCGCATTGCCGGGCGCAGCGTGAAGCTCGCGGACGCCAAATTACGCGGCGACCAGATCAGCGGCAGCTTTACCGCCGACGTCAACGGCAGCCCCGTCAAACACGATTTTGCCGGCCGCGTCGCCGGCAATGCTATCAATGGCAGCATCACGCTCGCCGGCACCCGCATGCAGGGACAGCAGGAATGGAGCGCAACGCGCGGAACGAAGTGAATGGCCCGATGCCACGTGGGGACAAAGGAAGAATGAAAACAATTTCCGTTATTGCGGCAGGTTTCATCATGCTGGCTGCATGCGCTGCCCGCGCGCAGGATTTCGGCGATACGCCTTACGTGCAGACGCCGCAAAACGTGGTCGATCGCATGCTGCAAACCGCCAAAGTCGGTCCGGCTGACTACGTGATCGATCTGGGCTCGGGCGACGGGCGGATGGTGATCACTGCTGCGCAGAAGTACGGCGCGCGCGGCTTCGGGGTCGACCTCGACCGCCGGCTGGTCGAACTTGCCAACCGGCGCGCGAAAAGCGCGGGGGTTGCCGACCGCGCAATTTTTTACGAGCGTGACATTTACGAGACCGATTTGAGCGCGGCCAGCGTGGTCACGATTTACCTGCTGCCGGAAGTCAACCTGATGATGAGGCCGACGCTGCTGGCCAAACTCAAGCCCGGCACGCGCGTGGTAACGCACGATTACGATATGGCCGAATGGGCGCCGGACGAGCAACTGGTGATGGACGCTCCCGACAAGCCGGTCGGGCGCGACAAGAAGAGCAAGGTGTTTTTTTACGTGATACCTGCGAACGCCGCGGGCCGCTGGCGCTGGGAAATGCCGCTCGCCGGCAAGCCCGCGGTGTTCACCATGAGTATTGCGCAGAATTTCCAGGCGATCAGCGGCAGCGTCGGCGTCGACGGCAACACATGGCCGCTCGAGAGCGCGCGCCTGCGCGGCGAGGACATCGGTTTTACGGTGAACGATCCGCGCGGCAAGACGCGCTACGAATTCAGCGGCAAGCTCGTGGGCCAGGGCATTACGGGCACGGCGCAGGTCACCGGGGCCAACGCGCAGCGCAGGCTCGAGTGGGACGCCGCGCGCACAGAACTCGGCACGCCCGCGCATGCGCTGCTGAAACAGCCGACCATGCAGGAACTGCAGCAGAAAGCGCTACCTTAGATGACCTGTGCGCGGTCGCTGCCTTGGCTGGCGGCAGCAGCCTTCGGTTTCATCGCGCTAACTGCGCGTGCGCAATATCCGTTTGACGTTCCATTCGTGCCGACGCCGGATGTCGTGGTGGAGGAAATCCTCCGCATTGCGAGTGTAGGGCCCGACGATTTCGTCATGGACCTCGGCTCGGGCGACGGTCGCATCCTGATCGCCGCGGCGCGCAAATTCGGCGCGCGCGGCATCGGCGTCGACCTCGATCCCGACCGCATCGAAGAGAGTAACTACAACGCGTACCTGCAGGGAGTCAGCGAAAGCGTGACTTTCCAGCAGCAGGATCTCTTCAAGTTCGATTTCAGCAAGGCGACGGTCATCACCATGTACCTGCTGCCGTCGGTCAATATGCGTCTGCGCTCGCGGCTGCTGAACGAGCTGAAGCCGGGTACGCGTATCGTGTCGCACGATTTCGACATGGAGGACTGGCAACCCGACGACAAGTCGACCGTGCGCAAGAACGTGTTCTTGTGGATAGTGCCGGCAAAAATCGGCGGCCGCTGGCGCACGACGGTCGCGCTGCCCGACGGCGAGCGCAGCTACGATATCGAGATCCGCCAGAAATTCCAGGAAGTCGACGGGCTGGCGCGCTACGGCACAAAAGTCGCCGGCCTGTGGAACCCGCGCCTGCGCGGCGACCGCGTGAGCTTCGTCATCGTCGACGACAGCGGGTCGCTCGACAGCAATCTCTATTTCGAAGGGCGCGTCAGCGGCGATGCGATGGAAGGCACGATCAAGCGCGGCGTAGGCAAGGCGCAGACGCAGATTCCGTGGCGCGCCGCGCGCAGCGCAGGCGCGCAGTGAGCGCATCACCGATGCGCGCCGCCGTAATATACGTGAGCATCTCGCTGTGCGTGCTGATGACGGTAGGCGCCGCGCTCGCGCAGCAGCAGCCCGATGTGCCGTATGTGCCGACGCCATGGAACGTCGTCGAGGCGATGCTCGATACCGGTCAGGTCGGCGCCGCTGATTACCTGATCGACCTGGGCGCCGGTGACGGCCGCGTCGTTATCGAAGCCGCGAGGCAGCGCGGGGCGCGCGGCCTTGGCATAGAGCTCGACGGCAACCTCGTTCATACCGCCACGCGCGAGGCGGTGCGGCTGGGCGTTGGCGGCAAGGCCAAATTCATCAGCGGGAATCTGTTCAGCTTCGATTTCAGCGGCGCGACCGTGCTCACGATGTACCTGCTGCCCAAGATCAATCTCGAATTGCGTTCGCGCATCTTGAACACCCTGAAGCCCGGCACGCGCGTCGTGTCGCATGATTTCGACATGGGGGAATGGAAGCCGGACCTGCGGCGCGAGATAGCAGTGCCGAACAAATCTTACGGGCCACCGGTGAGCCAGATCTATCTCTGGTACGTGCCGGCGAACGCCGCGGGCAGATGGCAATGGCGCGCGGTTGGCGGCGGTCCGGCGGTTGGCTATGAAGCCACCTTCAATCAGAAATTCCAGGAACTGGCCGTCGTGGTCGAGGGCGGAGCGGCGACGGTCGGCGAGGCAAAGCTGCGCGGGGACAAGATCGGTTTTACGCTGACACACGAGGCGGCCGGCGAAAAAAAGATTTATGAGTACAGCGGCCGCATAGACGGCGACAGCATCGAGGGCAGCGTGAAGACGGCTGGTGACAGCCGGATTTACGCATGGAAGGCCGCGCGGCTGGCCCGCGGCGAGATCAACATCGATTAATTCTCATGGAGGCGAAAATGAAGCTGTCAAAAAGAATACTGAGTGCCGGCCTGATGCTGGCCGCAGTCCTGCCGTTGCAATTGGCGGCACAGGACGAGCGCGGTGTCGGCGACGTCGTGTACGTGCCCACGCCGCAGATCGTGGTCGACGAGATGCTGACGATGGCCAAGGTCGGGCCCCAGGATTTCGTGATCGATCTCGGCTCGGGCGATGGCCGCATGGTGCGCACGGCAGCGAAGAAGTTCGGCGCGCGCGGTTTCGGCGTCGATCTTTCGGACGATCTGCTGCGCGAGGCCAACGCGAGCGCGCTGGCCGAGGGCATCGCCGACCGCGCCAAATTCATCAAGCAGAATTTGTTCGAGACCGATCTCAGCCAGGCGACCGTCATCACGAGTTACCTGCTGCCGGAGATGAACGTCAAGCTGCGGCCTAAAATACTCGCGCTGAAGCCGGGTACGCGCGTCGCCGCCCACGACTATCATATGGGCGACTGGCGGCCCGATGAGCAAAAGGAGTTGATCGTCCCGGAAAAGAAAGTCGGCAACCCGGGACGCAGCTTTTTGTACCTGTGGACGGTGCCGGCCAAAGTCGGCGGCCGGTGGCAGGCGCAGGTCAAGGCGCCGGTGCCGGAAAACATCGAGCTTGAATTCAACCAGCAATTTCAGGTGCTGTCGGGCGAATCGAAAAACGGCGGCCAGCGCATCCTGCTGCTGGCGCCCAGGATTGCCGGTGACCTGGTGACGTTTTCTTATTTCATCAAGCCGGGCGAAAACGTGACGCCCCACGTGTTTTCCGGCACAGTCAAGGGCGACACCATTGAAGGCACGGTGAAGGTCGGCAGCGGAGCGAGCGAGCAGCTGGTTCCGTGGAGCGCTAAGGTCGTGCAGCGCGTCGCGGGCCCGCAATGAGCGCGCCGGCGGCAGGGCAGACGCAGCACGACATGCAGCCGAAGGCGAGCCTGTCGCTCGCTGACGCGGTGGCGATGATCGTCGGCCTTATCGTCGGTGCAGGCATTTTCGGCACGCCTTCTATCGTCGCCGGGGCGGTGGAAAGCGAAGCCCTGCTGATCGCGGTGTGGATTGCCGGCGGCGTTTTCTCGATCATTGGCGCGCTGTGCTACGCCGAGCTCGCAACGGCTTTCCCGTCGGCTGGCGGCGAGTATCACTTTTTGCGGCTGGCATTCGGCCGCCGGCTCGCATTCTTGTACGGCTGGGCACGCATGACGGTCGTCGTCGCCGGCTCGATCGCGGTGTTTTCCTATCTGTTCGGCGACTATGTCTCGCGTATCGTCAATCTCGGGCCCAATTCTTCGGCGATCTGGGCGGCACTCGTCGTCGGTGGCCTGACTATCGTCAACTACGTCGGCATACGCGAAGCAAAAATCACGCAGAATATTTTTACGATACTTGAAGTCGGCGGATTGGTGCTCATCGTGGTCGCCGGATTGATCCTGGCCGGAGCGCCGCCGGAAGCTGCGCCGGCCGCCGCGGGCACCGGGCCGTGGTACATGGGCGCCGGCATCGGCTCCGCGATGGTCTTCGTGCTGTTTACCTACGGCGGCTGGAACGACGCGGCGTATATCTCGGCCGAGGTCAAAGACCGCGAAAAAAATATGGTGCGGGCACTGCTGGTTTCCATTGCGATCGTGACGGTGCTCTACGTGCTGGTCAACATTGCTTACCTCAAAGGCCTGGGCTACAGCGCGATGGCGCGCTCGGACGCGGTGGCGGCAGATCTGCTGAAAACCGTGCTCGGCCCGACCGGCGAGAAACTCATCTCGTTCATGATCGCGATCGCAGCATTCACTTCGGTGAACGGCTCCATCATTGTCGGAGCGCGCTCCAACTACGCGCTCGGGCGCGACTGGCCGCTGTTCGAGTATCTTGGCCGCTGGGACGGGCGAAGCGGCTCTCCGCGCAATGCCGTGCTCGTGCAAGGCGTGATTGCGCTCGCGCTCGTCGCGTTTGGCGCTGTTTACAATACCGGCTTCAAAGGCCTCGTCGAATATTCGCTGCCGGTATTCTGGGGATTTTTCATGCTCGTCGGCATCGCTCTGTTCGTGCTGCGCGCAAAAGACCCGGCTGCGCCGCGACCGTTTCGCGTGCCCGGCTATCCGGTGATACCGGCGGTGTTCGTGCTCGTCTGTGCCTATCTGCTGTATTCGAGCCTTGCCTACCATGGCAAGCATGCGCTGGTGGGATTGGGCGTGCTGGCGGTCGGTGCCATTGTCATGCTGTTTGCGCGGGGCGGTACGGACCCGGGCTGAGCCAGTCCGCGCGCGATGGCGTAGACTTGGGCGCATATGCCGAGCAGACTTCTCAAAATCAACATCTACGCGTTAGACCGGCGGTTAGCGTTGGCGGCCGCCTTTGCGTTGTTCATCGCGATCGTGTTTGTCGACTACATCACGAGCTACGAACTCAGTCTGACGCCGTTCTATCTTTTCATCGTTTTGCTCGTGACCTGGAACTGCAGCTGGCAGCTCGGGCTGCTCTTCGCCGTCATGTCGTTTGCCGCGCCCACGATCATGGGAGAACTGAACGGGAGCCCTTACTCGGAGCCGATCTATTTATATGTCGACAACGCCAACCGCCTCGTTTCGTACTTGGTGGCGATGGCGCTGACGGCGCAGCTCAAGGCGCAGCATGAGCGCGAAAAGCATTCGGCGCGGCGCGACTATCTGACCGGGCTCGCCAATCTCAAGGGGTTTTACGAGGAACTGAACATCGAGCTGGCGCGCCACCGCCGGGAAAAAACGCCGCTCTCCGTTGCTTATGTCGACTGTGACAACTTCAAGGCGGTCAACGACCGCAGCGGGCACAAGGAAGGCGATCGCCTGCTCGAGGAGGTCGCAAAAATTCTCAAGAGCAACGTGCGCAAGACCGACGTGGTGGGGCGGCTCGGCGGCGATGAATTCGCGCTGGTGCTGTCGAAAACGGACCAGGCCGCCGCCGGTAATGTGATCGACAAACTGCGCGGCGAATTGACGGCGAGGATGGCGCAGGAGAGCTGGCCGGTCACGTTCAGCATAGGGCTCGCCGTCTTCGCGACCGTGCCGACTTCGGAGGACGAGGTGATCTTGTTCGCCGACCGCCTGATGTATCGCGTCAAGACGTCGGGCAAGAACAATGTGCTGTGCGAGAGTTACCCGCCACAGGCGAGCGCGGTCGACGCGAATGTCCGCCGTTAGCGGACAGCCGCCGTTATTAATCCGCCCTCGCGCCTGAGCGTGCTACAACTTTTGCCCACTTCGCAGTTTCGGTCTTGATATACGCGGCGAACTCGCCCGGCGTTCCAACCATCGTTTCGAATCCCTGGCTGGCCAGCTTCTCTCTGGTATCGCGCTGACGCAGGGCTTTGACGATTTCCTGATTGAGCCTGGTGATGATTTCCGGCGGCGTGCCTGCGGGTGCGACGACGCCCGTCCAGTTGACGACTTCGAATCCGGGCAAGCCCGCTTCGGCGATTGTCGGCAGTTCGGGCGCGACAGCCGAACGCTGCAAGCTGCTGACCGCCAGCGCATTGACCTTGTTGGCCTTCAACGGTGGCAATGCGGCGGGCAGCCCGATGAGCATGGCCTGCACGTGGCCGCCGATGAGATCGACGATGGCGGGGGCCGCGCCTCTGTAAGGCACATGCAGGACGTCGATGCCCGCAGTACTTTTAAACAGCTCCATCGACAGGTGGCTGGCGGCGCCCGTCCCCGAAGAGGCGTAGCTCAGTTGGCCGGGCCGTGTTTTGGCGAGACGAATGAAATCTCTGACGGAATGCACGGGCAGCGATGGGTGCACGATCAGCGCGTTCGTGATGGCCACGGCAAGCGCAACGGGCGCGAAGTCTTTGGCGACGTCGAAAGGCAGCCGGCTGTTGAGGCTGGGGTTGACCGCGAGTATGCCCGCGGTGGCGATCAGCAGCGTATAGCCGTCGGGCGCAGCACGCGCCACGAATTCAGCCGCGATATTGCCGTTCGCGCCGGGCCTGTCATCGACGATCACTTGAGGTCCGAGCGCCGCTGTAAGCTTCACGCCGATCGCGCGCGCGAGTATGTCGGCCGGACCGCCTGCCGCGAAGGGCACGACCAGTCGCAGCGGCCGCGCGGGATAAGTGGCCGGCGCTTGCGCGACCGCCGCAGCCATCGCGCAGATCTGCGCGGCGGCCACGGCAAGAATCACTCGGCGCGGAGGCCGGCTTCCCTGATGATTTTCGTCCATTTGGCGAGTTCAGCTTTCACGTAAGTCGCAAACTGCGCAGGCGTCCACGCGCGGATTTCAAATCCCTGCCGCGTGAAAGTCTCCTGCACGTCCGGCAGGCCCAGCGCGCGATTGAGCCCCGCGTTGGCAATGGCGACGATATCGCGCGGCGTCGCCGCCGGGGCAAAAGCGCCGAACCACTGCACGACTTCGAACCCGGGAAAGCCGGATTCTGCCACCGTCGGCACGTCCGGTGCGGCAGGCGAACGCTGTGCCCCGGTAACGGCAATTGCAGTCAGCCTTCCGGCGTGCACGTGCGGCAGGCTGGTCGAGACTGCGCCGATGAGCAATTGGACGTGGCCGCCGAGCACGTCGTTGAGCGCGTTGCCTGCGCCTTTATACGGAACATGCAGCAGCTTGATTCCGGTAGAGCGCATGAGAAACTCTGCCGCCATATGCGAAGACGTGCCCGTGCCGTTGGATGCGTACGCAAGCTGGCCGGGTTTCGCGCGGGCGAGCTGGATCAGCTCTTGCAGGTTGCGCGCGGGCACTGCACGGTACGCGACTATCGCGTTGGGAATGGCAATCAGCGACGCGACCGCGGCGAAATCCTTCACCGGATCGTACGGCAGACCCGGTTGCAGCGCCGGATTGATCGAATGCGTGCTCGCGGTGCCCAGCACCAGCGTGTATCCGTCGGGCGGCGCGGCGGCGGCGATCTGCAGTCCTACTACGCCGCTGGCGCCGGCGCGCGGATCGACGACGACGGGCTGATGCCAGCGCTCTCCCGTCTTCTGCGCGAGCAAACGCACGACCAGATCGCCCGCGCCGCCCGCCGGGAACGGCACGATAAAGCGTATCGGCTTGACCGGATAAGTCTGCGCGAGCGCCGGCAGAGCCGCACTGCACAGGATGAGCACAGCGTGGCGCAGCGTCCGGACTGTGCCACGCAATTGAGGGGGGCGATGCTTCATTCAGCGACTCGCGTTAAACTCACGCTATATGGAAGCGCCGTCCGCGGGCGCATTCCTCGTAAGACAACGATAATTCCCTTAAGAATACAACACAAGGAGGAGCAGCATGGTTTCACTGAGTCGGCAACTCGCGCAGTGGGTATATAAGCTGCGCTACGAAGATCTGCCGGCAGACGTCGTCGATCGCGCCAAGGGTGTAACACTGCAGGCGGTGGCATCGGTGCTGCTCGGGTCGCGCAAGCCGCCGGGACAGCGCGCGGTCGCTCTCATCAGCGAAGACGAAGCAGGCGTGCCCAGGGGCGCGACCATCATGGTGCACGGCACGCGTGTCACGAAAGGCGGTGCAGCATTCGCAAATTCCGAGATGGCGCTGGCGGGCGGCAAGTTCGACTCGTTCCGCATGCTGACCCATCCCGGCACGAGCATCATCCCGGCGGGCCTCGTCGCTGCGGAAATTGCGGGCGCTTCCGGCAAGGATTATCTGACCGGCATCGCCGCCGGCTACGAAGTGATGGAGCGCATGGCGCAGGACGTCATTCCGACGATGATGGCGCGCGGCTTTCACCCGGGGCCCGTGTTCGGCATCTTCGGTGCTGCCGTCACTACCGCGAAAATTCTGAAATTAAACGAAGAGCAGCTGAACAGCGCGATTGCTTTGTGCGCGAGCCTCGCTGGAGGCAATCCGGAAGGTGCGCGCAGCGGCGGCCGTGCGTTGCGCGAAGGCGCAGCCGTACGCAATGCAATGCTGGCGGTCGCGCTGGCGCAGCAGGGGCACATCGGCGGGGAGACCGTGCTCGAAGGCGAAGCCGGTTTTTATCATGCGTTCACGGGAAATAATCTCGGGCGTTTGACGCACAGCTTCACCGGCGACACGCGCACCAGCTTCGACAAGATCACGGCTGACCTCGGCAAGTCATGGATGTTCCTCGAGACGCTCTATCGCATCTACACGACGCCGGGCTACAACATCGCGCACGTCGACGTGATGGCGAAGTTGTGCGCAGAGAACAACATCCAATATAAAGACATCGACCGCGTCGAAGCCGTCGTCAACTGGCTCGAGACGCAATACCCGAGCCCCGCGTATCCCAGTCGCTACGAAGACCGGCTGCGCACGGCAGGCAGCACGGCGTATTTCACCGCGTACGGCGCGGTCAAAGGCAGCTTCCCCGTGCTGCGCAGCCACGAGGGCGATCCGACCGAAGGCAAGGACCCGCCCGAAGTGATGGAGCTCATCAAACGTGTGTCCATTATTCCTTCGCATGAGATGACGCTGTTCGGTCCGCGCTTCACGGTCTATACCAAGGACGGCAAGTGCTACACGAAGCAATCCACGGGCCGCGAGTTCATGTGGGACTTTACCGAAGAGGCGCGCCGCATACGCGACGTCATTCCCGGCCTGCCCATACCCGCGGCGCAGTTCGAAGAAATCATTTCGGCGTGTCGCGGTCTGGACAAGGAAGCGAAGGCGGACCGGCTCGTTCAACTCACGCTAAAAAAATAACAAGCAAAGGAATATCGCAATGGCAGCACAGGAGGAGAGTTCCAAATCCGGCGCGGGATCACTCGCCGGCATCCGTGTCATCGAGCTTGCCGACGAGCAGGCCGAATACTGCGGGTTGACGCTGGCGGGACTGGGCGCCGACGTCGTCAAAGTCGAACCGCCCGGCGGCAGTTCCACGCGGCGCATCGGGCCTTTCTACGAAGACAAGAACGATCCCGAGCGCTCGCTGTTCTTCTGGCAGTACAACCGCGGCAAGCGCTCCATCGTGCTCGATCTGAATGCGGAGCAGGACCGCGAGCGCTTCCGCACGTTGATCGCAACCGCCGACATCCTGCTTGAATCCACGCCGCGCGGGGAACTCGAGCGCCAGGGCTTGAGCACGCAGTCGCTGATGCAAAAGTATCCAGGCCTCATCGTTGCGCGCGTTTCGCCTTTCGGCGATCAGGGCCCGTGGGCGGATTTTAAAGCCTCTGACCTGATTCATCTCGCGCTGGGCGGCGTCATGATGAACTGCGGCTACGATCCGGACCCGACGGGCAAGTACGATCTGCCGCCCATCGCGCCTCAGATGTGGCACGCGTATCACGTCGCCGGCGAGCAGCTCACGATGGCGATCGTCGCCGCGTTGTTGTACCGCTTCCGCACGGGCAAGGGTCAACTTGTTTCGTGCGCAATTCACGAGGCAGTCGCGAAATCCACCGAGGTCGACTTGATGACGTGGGTGATGCGGCGCGCGCCGATACTGCGCCAGACCTGCCGGCACGCGCGCGAATCGGTCTCGCCCAATCCGTCGATCGCGCATACCAAGGACGGGCGGTGGGTGATGGCCAGCCTGGGCAACCGCGAGGACGATCCGCAGCGTCTCGTCAAGTTGATGGAAAAGCACGGCATGGCGGCCGGCTTCGATCCGGAAACCGCCACCGTCGCCAAGGGCGGGCGGTTTGTTCCGGGTACCGGGCCGGTGACGCAAAAGCGTGACGAAGGCATGGAGGCGGTGCAGCGTTTCGTGCGCGCGTTCACCTACCAGAACGTGCCGTGGCGCGAAGCGCAGGAGGCGGGCCTCTTGTGCGCGCCGCTGCGCAAGCCGCACGAGAACGCGATCGATCCGCACTGGCTCGCTCGCCGCAGCGTCGCCGATATCGCGCATCCGGAGCACGGTCGCGCGTTCCGCTACGCGACGAGCAAATGGATTTCCACCGCCAACGCGTGGGCGGTGGGCCGCCGGGCGCCGCTGTTGAACGAAGACGCTGCCAGTGTGATGAATCCGCCCCAGCGCGCTACGCCGGTGATTGCGGCGAAAGTTAAATCTGCCGCCGCTGAGCCGCCTTCGCGTCGCGGCAAACCATTTGCACTGCACGGCATACGCATTGTGGATTTTTCGTGGTTCCTCGCGTCGGCGGGCGGCACGCGGTTCATGAGCGCGTTTGGCGCCGAGAGCATCAAGATCGAATTAAAGAGCCATCCCGACACGCGTCTAGCCGCGATGGCGCCGGTCGGCGGGCGCGAGGCGCGCGACAAGGCCACTGCGCCACTGCCGGGCGTGACCGATCTCAACATGGGCGGGCAGTTCAACAACAAGAATCCCGGCAAGCGCGGAATCTCGCTCAACGTTCGGCATCCGAAAGGCCTGGCAATCGTGAAGCGGCTCGTGGCGATGTCGGACATCGTCGCGGAAGGTTTCTCGCCTGGGGTGCTCGATAGCTGGGGCATAGGCTATTCAGCGCTGAAGGCGATCAAGCCGGACATCATCTACGTGCAGCAGTCGGGCATGGGCGCGCAGGGCACCTACGGTCGCTTTCGCACCGTAGGCCCGATTGCGAATGCGTTCGCCGGATTGTCCGACATGTCAGGCCTGCCCGAGCCCGCGATGCCGGCGGGGTGGGGTTACTCGTACCTGGACTGGATGGGCGCGTACAGTTTCGCGCTCGCGATGCTGAGCGCGCTCTATCACCGCGAGCGCACAGGGCAGGGACAGTGGATAGACGCGTCGCAGACTGAAGTCGGATTGTTCATCAATGGCCCGGCGATACTCGACTGGTCGGCGAACGACCGTATCTGGAAGCGTTACGGCAACCGCTCGCCGTACAAACCTGCATCGCCGCATGGCGCTTATCCGTGCGCCGGCGATGATCGCTGGATTGCCATCGCCTGCTTCAACGATGCAGAGTGGCGTGCGCTGGCGAAAGTCGCCGGTCATCCGGAATGGGCGCAGGACAATCGCTTCGTGACGTTGGAGGCGCGCCTTGCGCATCAAGATGCACTCGACGCTGCGGTCGGTGAGTGGACAAAGTCGCGCGACGGCTACGACACCATGCACGCGCTGCAGAAGGCGGGCGTGCTGGCGGGCGTATGCCAGACGGCGGGCGACCGCTGCGACAGCGATCCCCAGCTGAAGTCGCTCGAATGGCTGACCGAAGTCACGGGCACGAAAATCGGCCGCTGGCCGCTCGCCGAAGTGCCGATCAAGCTGAGCGAGAGCCCGGCTTACGTTGGCGGACGCATCGACCGCGGTGCGCCATGCTACGGCGAAGACAACGAGTACGTGTTTGGAGAGCTGCTTGGGATGTCGAGCCAGGAGATCGAGGCGCTCGCCGCGGAGGGTGTTACCTGAAATCCAGGCTCATCGTCGCGCTGCTGATTTGCTGCGCGTGCTGCGCGCACGCGCAGAGTCCAGCGGGCGCGCCGTACCCGGTGCGCGCAGTACGCCTGATCTCGCCGGTCGCGTCAGGCGGCACCACCGCGGATGTCGTGGCGCGCGCAATCGCGAAAAAACTTAACGAAACCTGGGGCCAGCCGGTCGTCGTCGATCCGCGGCCCGGCGCCGGCATGGTCATCGCAACCGAGCTCGGCGCGAAAGCTGCGCCTGATGGCTATACGCTGTTGATGGTGGCGGCGAGCTTCAGCGTCAATCCGAGCTTGCAGGCAAAGCTGCCGTACGACACGCTCAAAGACCTGACGCCGGTCACGATGACTTCGCTCGTTCCCTACGTGCTGGTGGTGTACCCCGCACTGCCGGTGCGCACGGTGCAGGAGCTCGTCGCCTATGAAAAAGCGAAGCCGGGATCCCTGAACTATGGCGCGGCGGGCACGCAAAACCAGCTCGCGGTGGAACTGCTGAAGCTGCGCACTGGCGCGCGCATGGTGCACGTGGCTTACCGCTCGTCGTCTCTCGCCATCACTGATGTTATCGGCGGTCAGATACAAATGGCTTTGGGGTCGACGCTCGGCGTAGCTTCTCACGTCAACGCCGGCAGGTTGCGCAGCATCGCGGTGACGAGCGGACACCGCGCCTCTTCGATGCCCGACGTGCCGACGATTGCGGAGTCCGGCGTGCCCGGCTACGACGTCAGTGCGTGGAACGGCGTGGTCACGCCGGCGGGAGTGCCCGCAGCTATCGCTGCCAAATTAAATCGCGACATCGTGGCCGCCGTCAGGTCGCCCGGTTTGCGCGACCGCCTGGCGGCGGACGGCGGCGAAGTCGTCGGCAATTCCGCGGATGAATTCACGCGCTTCATCCGCGCAGAAATGGCTACGTGGGCGAAAGTCGTGAAAGAGGCGGGGCTGCGGTTGGAGTAGTGCGTAGTCTAGAACCAATAGTCGTTGTCGTAAAAATTCCCTCCCCTTCGAGGGGAGGGTTAGGGTGGGGATGGGGTTCGCCGACCGACGCACCTGGTAGATCAAAGACCATTGATCCCCCATCCCCATCCCGGCCTTCCCCTTGAAGGGAAAGGTGAGATTAGCGTTTTGACTGATCGCATTTGCGATCAATCAAAACGTCAGGGGAACATGGCCCAACCCACCCGCTCGGTCTCCGCCTTGTAGAAATGCCCGTTGGTGCTGGTCACGAATACTGTCTTGAGGTGCGGACCGCCGAAACAGACATTGGTCGGACGGTTGGCGCCCAGCGGATGGGTCTCGAGCACGCGCCCGGTCGGTGAGAACACGTAGAGCATGGGGCCCGCACCGCTCGCGTAGTAGCCGGCGGTCGCGATGATGTTGCCTTCGGCATCGAGGCACATGCCGTCGATGCCGCGATGCACGCCGCGCGCGTCTTCGCCCCAGGTGAACAGCGTGTCGTAAGTGCCAAGAGTGCCGTCGTCTTTGATCGGGTAGGCGCGCAGCTCGCGCGGGATGCCGCGCGCCGCGCCGCTTTCGGCGACATACAAAGTTTTCTGATCTATTGAAACGAGAATACCGTTCGGCTGCGTGGTATCGAACGTCACGCGCTTCACGCTGTACTTGCCGTCTTTCTGCGGCGTAGCGCACAGGACTTCACGGAATTCGGTCTCCTGCTTTTCGGTTTTGTCCCAGTTGCCGTCGTTGACCGGATTGGTGAACCAGATGCGGCCTTTGCGGTCGATGGCGAGATCGTTAGGCGTGTTGAGCTTCTTGCCGTCTATGCTGTCCGCGACGACGACGTTTTTGCCGTCCGGATCGAAGCGCACGATAGCGCGGCCGCCCGAGCAGCAGCCGAAGAGACGCCCGTCGGCGTCGAAGCAAAGGCCGTTGGTGCGGTTGGTGCCGGTGCGCCATTCATCGATCGCGCCCGTCTTCGGGTCGTAGCGCAAGATGCGGCTCTTGCGGATCTGCGTGAAATAGATGTGGCGGCCGTCCCACACCGGGCCTTCGGTGATCCATTGTTCGTCACCCGGTATGGTGAGCAGCTCGAAGTTCCAGGACATTTTGTTCTCCTCCTTAGACACTCTTAGTACGGTTCTTTGACGAATATGAAAGTAGTGCCTTGCACGACCGGAGCGCTGGCGCCGACGAACGATACATTGACGTCCTTGACCTGGCGTTCGCCCGCGCGGCCCGACGCCTGCAGCACGCCTTCGATGATGTGCCACAGGCCGTGGATGCGCCCGGTGCTCAAGCTGCCGCCGAAAGTGTTGATCGGCAGCTCGCCGTCGAGCTCCATGCGGCCGTCCTGTATGAAGTCGAGCGCCTCGCCTTCCTTGCAGAAGCCGTAGGATTCGAGACCGTAGATGACTGAGGCCGAGAAGCCGTCGTAGATCTGTGCGACGTCGACGTCCTTCGGCGTGAAGCCCGAGCGCTCCCATGTGAGCTTGGACGAGCTGCGCCCGCCTTCCATATAACTGCTCAGGCTGCCGATGCGGCCCGCCACCTCGAAGTGCATGCGCTGGCCGTAGCCGGCAAGATACGCGGGGCGCGGTTTCAAATCGCGCGCGCGCTCGGCGGTCGTGAGCACGATGGCGACTGCGCCTTGCACGGGAATATCGCAGTCGTAGAGGCAGAACGGATGAGCGACCATGCGCGACGCAAAATATTCCTCGCGCGTGAGCGGCACCTTGAAATACGAATGCGGGTTTTTGAGGCCGTGCTTGCGCTGCGTCACCGCCAGTGTGGCCATCTTCTCGCGGTTTTGATTATTTTTTTCGAGCCAGCGCGTATAAGCGACCGCCATGTGCTGGCCCGGCCCGCCGAAACCATACGGCGCCATGAACTGCAGCGGACCCGCTGCATAGGTGCCGGGCAGGTTCTGATAAGTGCCTTTCGGATTGTGCATTGCGCGCCACACCACCGCGTACTTGCACACGCCGGCGAGCAGCGCGTTCGCCGCCTGCTGCACGGCGCCGCCGATATTGACCGACCCTGTCTGGATATGCCACGTGAGGTTCGGCAGCTTCAGCATCGCCATCATGCAGTTGACGGACACGATGCTGATGCCATCGACTTCGGTGTGGCCGGTTGCCGGCAGTTCAGGGTACGTCGCGAGCCCGTCGATGTCCGCCATCTCGAGGCCTGAATCCGCCACCGCGCCCCTGACCGCCTCGAGCGCGTGCGCGGTCAGCGGCACTTCCGCCGTGCGCGTCGCGCGCGAATAGCCCACGCCGCTGACGGCGATCTTGCATCGGTTTTCCCACATGGTTCGTCTTCCTCGCGGCTAGGCGTTGGGCGCCAGCCGGAACTGCGGCAGCGTGAAATCGTCGTTTAATTTCTGAAACGTCACTTCGACGCGGCGCCCGACTTTGGCCTCGGTGCAGGGAACGTCGAGCAGATTGCCCGCCATCAACGCGCCGGGCGCGGCATCGAGCTCGACGACGATGCTCGCGTACGGCACGGCCGGCGCAAAGCGCTTGTCGCCGGTGTGATACATGATCGTGTAGGCATAGATGGCGCCTTTACCTTCCACCGGCTCGAACTTGAGATCTACGCTCATGCAGTTCACGCAGGTCGCATACGGCGGATGCTGAAAATGTTTGCAACTCTGGCAGCGCTGCAGCGCGAGCACGTTTTGCTTCGCGGCGTCCCAAAAGGGTTTCGTCCAGTCGTTAGGGACGGGAATCGGCCGCGTCACCTTGCTCCAGTCACTCATAATTCGGTTCTCGATTGGGGATGCGCTGCACGGGCGGGGGACTATCGATGCGGGGAGCCGCCAATATATTTCAGGCGAAGCAGCGCGGCAAGCCTTTTTAATTGGTGGCGCGCAGTAATCTTACTTGCGCGGGTGCTATGCCGATGCTGACTTCGCTGCCGGGCGCGAATTCGACATTGCCTCCGTAGTGCGGCTGGTCGGCCACGATGCCGGTACCGGCGACGTCGACGCGGTAGCGGATGAATTCGCCGAGAAATTCGCGGTGCGCGATGCGGCCCTTGACCCAGATTCTGCCGTCGCCGGCTGCGCCGTCGTGCGCGACGAGCGTCAGTGTATGCGGGCGGAACGCAATTTCGATGTCGCCCGTGAGCGGCGTATCCGTTGCCAGTCCCACTTTGCCGAGCAGCGGCGAGTCAAACATCACGCCGCCGGCGGTCCTCTCGGCTGTGCCCCGCAGCAGGTTGATGGTGCCGACGAAGCCGGCGATGAAACTGTTGGCAGGGCGGTCGAACAAGTCCATCGGCGTGCCGACCTGCTGAATGACGCCGCGATCGAGCACCGCGACGCGGTCCGAGATCGAAAGCGCTTCTTCCTGGTCGTGGGTGACGAATATCGTGGTGATGCCCAGCGTGCGCTGCAGTGCCAGCAGCTCGGTGCGCATGTGGACGCGCAGTTTCGCGTCGAGGTTCGATAGCGGCTCGTCGAGGAGCAGCACCTTGGGCTCAATCGCAATGGTGCGCGCGACGGCGACGCGCTGTTGCTGGCCGCCGGAAAGCTGATTGGGGCGCCGTCTGCCATAGTCCTGCAAGCCGACGAGTTCCAGCGCGGCGGCGGTCTTGCGTTCGATTTCCGCGCGAGGCAGCTTGCGCTCTTCGAGACCGAATGCGACGTTCTGCGCGACGGTCATATGCGGCCATAGTGCGTAATTCTGGAAGACCATGCCAATGTCGCGTTGCCACGGTGGTATGCGCGTGATATCTGCGCCGTCGATGAGTATCTTGCCGGACTGCGCCTGATTGAAGCCGGCAATGAGACGCAAGAGGGTGGACTTGCCGCAGCCCGATGGCCCCAGGAGTGCGAAGAACTCGCCCGGCGCTATCGCAAGATTGATGTCTCGCAGCACCTGCGTTGCGCCGAACGCGAGGCTGACGTGCTCGATGTCGACCTGGACTTTGGGTTTCTCTGGCATGGTCACACTCCGGCTTTAACGATTATGTTTTCATGACCCGCGGTGCGCTTGCGGATCAGGCGGTTGGAAAAATAAGTGCCGACGCCGACCAGCACGACAGCGATCACGCCGAGTGCCGCCCCCGGCCCGCGCCCCGCGATGCTCTGCATGTAAAGATAAATGCCGTACGACATCGGCGCATTGCTCTGCGCGGTAACGAGCATGATGGTGGCGGACAATTCCACGGCGGCGGTCAGAAAGCTCGTGACGAAGCCCGCAAGAATACCGCCCGCCATGAGCGGCACGACGATGCGGTAGATTGTCCGGTTCTTGCCCGCGCCCAGATTTTCCGCGGCTTCTTCGAGAGAGACGTGCATTTGCTGCAGCGCTGCCATGCAGGAACGCAGCGCATACGGCAGGCGCCGTACCGTATAGGCAATAGCGATGATGAACCAGAACGCGGTGAACGGCTGATCGGTGAATGGCAACTGGAAATCCTTGAAGGTGCGCAGGTAACCGATGCCGAGAACCACGCCCGGCACCGCAATGGCCGCGCCCGCGGCGAGGTCGAGCCACTGGCGGCCCGGGAGATTGGTGCGCAGGATCAAGTAGGCGATCGCAGTGCCGATAACGACGTCGGCGCCCGCCGCGATGCCGCAATAGAGCATTGTGTTAGCCAGCATGCCGCTCGAATCGCGGAACACCGTCACGTAATTGTCGAGCGTGTAGACGTCGGGCACGACGGAGTAGCTCCAGACCTTGGACAGCGACAACAGCAATATGCCGAGATGCGGCGACAGCACGATCAGCAGCACGAGCACGATCCAGCCATAGGCGACCACCGCCAGCCAGGGTTTCAGCCGGCGCCGCGCGAGGCTCGAGCCGCCGCGCTGCAGAGTCGCATAGTCTTTGCCGCGCATGAGCCAGGTCGAGCCCCATAGCGCGGCCATCGAGGCGATGACCATGATCACGCCCGCGACATAGCCGACCGGGTCGTCGATGCCGATGGAGGTGATACGAAAGTACGCCTGCGCCGCGAGGATGTTGGTCACGTTCAGCACGAGCGGCGTGCCGACGTCGTCGAACACCTTGAGGAACACCAGCGCGGCGCCCGCCAGATAGCCGGGCATCGCGAGCGGAAACACGATGCGCCGGAAGAGGCGCCACCCGCTGGCGCCGAGGTTCTGCGCGGATTCTTCCATCGCGCTATCGATATTGGCGAGCGCCACCGTGAGATTGAGCAGGATGAACGGAAAATAGTGCAGGGCCTCGACGAAGATGACGCCGTTCAATCCTTCCATCAACGGTATACCGAAGCCGCAGCATTCATCGAGCAGCAGGTTGACCGAGCCGTTGCGGCCGAACAGCAACTGCATGGCCGCGGCGCCGACGAAGGGCGGCATAATCAGCGGCAACACGCCCAGCGTCTGTATCAGCACTGCGCCCCTGAACTGAAAGCGCATCGTGAAGTAGGCGAGCGGCAGCGCGATGATCGACGACAGCAGGACGCTCATGCCGCCGACGTAGAGGCTGTTGTAGAACGACTCGCGCATCAGCGTGAGATGGAAAAACGACGAGAAATGCGACAGCGTCAGCGAGCCATCGCCGTTGGTGAACGCGACGTAGAAGACGGTGGCGACCGGAATCACCAGGAACAACAGCAGGAAGGCCGCGATGGCGAGCGCGATCGCGGCGTGAGCCGGACGGATGCGGTTGCTCATACGCGTGCTGACCGCATTCCCACCTCAGCCCTCGTGAAGGGGAGGATGAGAAATGTGCGGCGCGCAATATCGACGCCGCATGTGTTACCCAAGCGTGAAGCCGTCGAGCGAGATCGCCGGATCGCGACCCCCCGTGAGATCTGCCATGATCTTGCCGCACGCGCATGCCAGCGTAAAGCCGAGCGCGCCGTGGCCGATGTTGACGAGCAGATTCGAATAGCGCGTGCGCCCGAGCACCGGCGTGCCCCTGGGTGTCGCCGGGCGTAGTCCACACCATGTCTTTACGTGACTGAAATCGACGCCGGCGGGAAATGTGTGCCGGACCTGCTGCTTCAAGACATCGATGCGCGCCGGGTCGAGATCGGCGCGATAGTTGGCGATGTCGGCCATGCCGGCCACTCGCAGTTCTTCGCCGAGGCGAGCGTAAACGACCTTGCGCTTGTGATCGGTGACGCTGACGAACGGGGCGGCGATACCGCCCGCAATCGGCAGCGTGAGGCTGTAGCCTTTCAACGGATATATCGGCGCGTCGATGCCGATCGGTCGCAGCAGAAATACGCTTTGCGCGCCGAGCGTGACGATGTAGCGGTCCGCCTCGATGGGATGCCGGTTGGTTTCGATCTCGGTAATGGCCCCGCCGCCGCGCTTGAGCGCCAGGACCTGGGTATCGAACTCGAACCTGACCGGATTGGAGCCGGCGCGCATGACGCGCTCGAGGCTCGTGCAGAAGTGATAGCAATCGCCCGCGTCCTCGCTCGGCGTAAAAATACCGCCAGCGATTTCGTGCGCGATGTTGGCAAGCGCGGGCTCGCGCGCGACGCAGCCGTCGCGGTCGAGCGCCTGCTGGTCGCAGCCCAGCGTCAACTGATAATCCATCGCCGCGACGGCCGAGCGGAATGACGCTTCGTCAGAATAGAACACGAGCTTGCCATTGCGCACATAATCGAAGTCGAGGTCTTCTTCCTGCACCATCTCGTGCATGAGGCTGCGGCTGTAGAACGACAGGCGTAGCAGGCGCTCGGTCGTGAGCTCGCTCTGCGCCGCGGTGCACGCGAGCACAAACTGCAGACAGAAGCGCCATTGAAAGAAATCGAGGCGCGGCGAAAAGCGCAAAGGCGAATCGCGCCGCAAGAGCCACGGCGGCACTTTGGGCAGCACGCCGGGGCCGGCGAGCGGCGCGACATAGCTATAAGACAGCTGGCCGCCATTGGCATAGCTGGTTTCAAGGCCGACGCCGCTGTTGCGCTCGACGACCGTGACTTCGTGGCCATCGCGCGCGAGGAAGTAAGCCGCCGTCATGCCGGCGACGCCGGCGCCGAGCACACACACTTTCATCGGGGATCCACGCGAAAGAAGCCTGGACTATTTCGCCAGCGCCGCCGCCTGGTCGGCGAGCTCGGCTGCGCGCAGATAATTTTTGCGCGCGGTGTTGCTCCAGTATTCCTCCAGCGCCGTCGTCTGCTTGGTTTTCTCGGCGTCGCGCTTGGTGTTCCGGTACAGCGCGAGAAACTCCTTGTCTTTGGATTTTTGCGCAGTGACTACCGGCGAGTAGGCGGCGTCGCGCGCGTCCTCCAGCAGCCTGGCCGCCTGCGGATTATTCCTGCCGGCGAGCCTGGCCGCAGCGGCATTGATCGCCTTCGCAGCCTGCACCAATTCCTTATGGCGGAAGGTGATCGTCTGGTCGAATATCGAGCTCACGACGTAGTAGCGCGATTCGGCGAGGTCGGAATCGAAATTTACCTTCGGCTTGATCGTGCCGCTGAACGGGTTGGGAAATCCCGCGGGCGCTTTTTTGTAGACGCCCGGCAGCACCGGCAGGCGGCTGATGGCCGGATCGAACAGCAGTTCCTGGCCCTCCGTCGACAGCGTGTAGTTGATGAACTTGCGCGCGTTGTCCGGGTTCTTTGCGTTGGCCACCATCCCGATGTTGGCGGGAACGATCGCGGTGACCGACGGGTAGACGAATTCGACGGGGAATTTCGACGCTTTGCCGGCCAGCCCGAAAAAGTCGATGACGAGGCCGATGCCGTACTGCCCGTTGTTGACGCCGTCGGGCACGCCGAAGCTGCGCTCGGTGATGGCCGCGCAGTTGCCGGCAATCATCAGCATGTCGCGCCAGCCTTTGTCCCAGCCTTCGCCCTGCAATATGGTTTCGACGGTGAGGTGGGTCGTCCCTGAACGCGACGGCGACGACATGGCGACGTGGCTGAAGTAGACGGGCTTGGCGAGGTCGGCCCATTCCCGGGGTTCCGGCAGCTTTTGCGCCTTCATGTAGCGCGTGTTCCACATGATCCCGTAGCCGGCGAGTGCCTGGCCAAGGTAGAAACCCTTGGGATCGTTGATCGGATAGTTGCCAATCTTCGCGGGGACTTCTTTCGCCGGCGAGTCGATTTTAGCCAGCAGCTTTTCCGCGGAGAGTACTTCGAATGCATCGGGGGCGGACACCCAGAAGACGTCGGGCTTGTTGCTGGCGGGTGCTTCGCGGATGTAGGCGACGCCTGCCGGCGTGGGCTTGTTGAGGATCTCGACCTTGACGCCGGGATTTTTCGCTTCGAACGCTTTCTTGTAGGCTTCGGTCAGCTCTTTCGGAAACGAGGTGACGACCACGACCTGCTGCTGCGCGAAAGCGGCGCCGGCCGCCAGCCACAACAGCGCGGCGGCGATAA
Source organism: Betaproteobacteria bacterium (assembly GCA_025363575.1). The sequence continues at coordinate 24,615 of JANYDM010000155.1, forward strand.
AATTCGCAATTCTCAAAATGAATGCCTCATGGGAGGGACGCGGGAGGGGCAATGTTACAGTCGCGCACCGCTTAATGCCAAATGAGCGGCGCAGCGCTCTTGAAATGGCCCGGGACGGCCCCATGTGCGCAAGGATTTGAACATTTCTACAGAACGGAGTTTTGCATGACCACCGCGACCAAAGAAACACTGGGATTCCAGGCTGAAGTCAAGCAGCTGCTGGACCTGATGATCCACTCCTTGTACAGCAATAAGGAGATTTTCCTGCGCGAGCTGATCTCGAACGCTTCGGACGCGTGCGACAAGCTGCGCTTCGAGGCGCTGACCAGCAAGGAACTGTTCGAGGATGACGCGGAGCTGAAAATCCGCGTGAGCTTCGACAAGGTGGCGCGCACGATAACGATCGCGGACAACGGCATCGGCATGTCGCGCGAGGAAGTCATCGCCAATATCGGCACCATCGCGCGCTCGGGCACGCGCGAATTCTTCAAGAACCTGACGGGCGAGCAGGCGAAGGACGCGAATCTGATCGGGCAGTTCGGGGTTGGTTTCTATTCATCCTTCATCATCGCTGACAAGGTCACCCTGGTGACGCGGCGCGCCGGGCTGCCGGCCGACGCTGGCGTGCGCTGGGAATCGGACGGCGGCGGCGAATTCACGCTCGAACCGGTAGACCAAGCGGCGCGCGGCACGGAAGTGACGCTGCATCTGCGCGAAGGCGAGGACGAAATGCTGACCGGCATGCGCCTGCGGTCGACGATCCGCAAATATTCCGACCACATCGTCCTGCCGATTTTGATGAGCAAGGAAGAGTGGGACAAAGACAAGAGCGAGTACAAGACGACCGGCGAAGACGAAACGGTCAACCAGGCGAGCGCGCTGTGGGCGCGGCCGAAATCCGAGGTGACGCAGGAGCAGTACGAAGAGTTTTACAAAAACGTCGCGCACGACACCGAGGCGCCGCTGACCTATGCGCATGCGCGCGTCGAGGGCAACAAGGAATACACGCAGCTTCTCTATATCCCGGCAAAGGCGCCGTTCGACCTGTGGGACCGCGAGCACCGTCGCGGCATCAAGCTTTACGTGCGGCGCGTATTCATCATGGACGACGCCGAGCAGCTGATGCCGAACTATCTGCGCTTCGTGCGCGGCGTGATCGATTCCGCGGACCTGCCGCTCAATGTGTCGCGCGAAATCCTGCAGCAGTCGAAGGACATCGAAGCGATCCGCGGCGGCTCGGTGCGGCGCGTGCTCGGCATGCTCGAAGACCTCGCGGAGAACCACAAAGAGAAATTCACGACGTTCTGGCAGGAATTCGGCACGGTATTCAAGGAAGGCGTAGGCGAGGACATGGCCAATCGCGAGCGCATCGCGAAGCTGCTGCGTTTCGCCTCGACCAAGGCGGACAGCGACGGCGAGGACGTGTCGTTCGCGGACTATGTCGGGCGCATGAAAGAAGGCCAGGACAAAATCTACTACGTGACCGCCGATACGTTCGCAGCGGCGAAAAACAGCCCGCACCTCGAAGTGTTTCGCAAGAAGGGCATCGAGGTGCTGCTGCTCTCAGAGCGGGTCGATGAATGGATGGTCGGCAATCTGCACGAGTTCGAAGGCAAGCAGCTGCAGTCGGTCGCCAAGGGCGAGCTCGACCTCGGCAAGCTCGCGGACGCCACCGAAAAAGAAGAGCAGGAAAAAGCGGCGGGCGAGCACAAGGAGCTCGTCGAAAAAGTACAGAAGGCACTCGGCGAACGCGTCAAGGAAGTTCGCGTGACGCTGCGACTGACTGAATCCCCGGCCTGCCTGGTTGCGGGCCAGCACGATCTGGGCGCGCACCTCGAGCGCCTGCTGAAGTCGGCCGGCCAGAAAGTGCCGTCGTCATTGCCTGTCCTGGAGATCAATCCGCACCATCCGCTGGTGCTGCGGCTGAATCAGGAAACCGACGCGCAGCGTTTCGACGACTGGAGCCATGTGCTGCTCGACCAGGCTCTGCTGGCCGAAGGCGGCCAGTTGCAGGACCCCGCCGGTTTCGTCAAGCGGTTGAACCAGTTGCTGCTGGCAATCAACAAGCCCTAGGCGGGCGGCGCGGCAGGTTTCGGCGTGGATTTTGGCGCGGGCTTGGGCGGGGTTGCGGGTGCCGGTGCCGGTTGCGGATACATTTTCTCGCCGAGGCAGACGAAATAGCGCCAGGTATCGCTCTGGCAGTCGGCAAAGACCTTGTTGCGCAACGCGCATTGATTGCGCTGAGCCGGCGCCGCACGGTTGCAATCGGAGGCGCGAGGCAATGGTTGCCGTGCGATCAGGCCTTTTGTGCACGCATCGAAGTCCGCATATTTGGCCGGGCGCTGGCATTCGATGATGATTTCGTTGCGCGCGATGCAATAAGCTTCGTCGGCGCGCACCGTCTTCAGGCAGTTCATCAATTGGCGCGGATCGACCACCAGCTCGATCAGTTCCGTTACTTCTTTGCCTGAAGGCTGCGTGAGATCGCGCACGCACTGGTCGAGCTCCGCGCCGGTCTTGCCTTTGCATTCGGGCGGCAGCAGCGCCGATTGCGCACAAGCCGCTGTTGCGAATATGGACGCCGACAGTGCGATGGCACACGCGGCGCCGCGCCATGCAGCAGGTGACGTGCGTCCGGTAAGACCGGCGCAATGCGTTTCGCCCATACCAGCCTGATCCTCGTTCATATGGCAAAACTGCATGTTGCCCCATTCGTCCACGATAAGCCCGTTCCGCCCGCTGGACGTCGCATATTCGCTGACCTGCGGTTTGACTTGTATCTATGCACGACGCTGGGGCATGTTGCTATGTTTCGTGCCAGCGAGGTTTGCGTTTTTCGACGAACGCACTGACGCCTTCAAGCCCTTCGGGGCTCAGCATGTTCCCGGTGATGACCCGGCTCGCGAGTTCATACGCGGGCTCCATGCCCATTTCGATTTGCTGGTAGAAGAATTTTTTGCCGGCGGCAAGCACCGCCGGCGGTTTGGACAGCAGTGCGTCGACGAGCGCGCGCACCGCCGCATCGAGCTGATCAGCCGCGACGACGCGATTGACAAGGCCCCATTGCAGGGCAGTCGCGGCGTCGATGAATTCTCCCGTCAGCAGCATTTCCAGCGCTTGCTTGCGCGCGATGTTGCGCGACACGGCGACGCCGGGCGTCGCGCAGAACAATCCGAAATTGATGCCGGATGTCGCGAAGCGCGCGTCAGCCGATGCGACGGCGAGATCGCAGGCGGCGACCAGTTGACAGCCGGCGGCGGTCGCGATGCCCTGCACGCGCGCGATAACGGGTTGCGGCAGACGCGCGATGCTCATCATTACTTTGCAGCAATCATCAAACAGCCGGCCGACGAAATCCTGCGTGCGGTTAGCGAGCATCTGCTTCAAGTCATGTCCCGGGCAAAAGGCCTTGCCGTTGGCGGCAATGACGACGACGCGGACGGTCGTGTCGCGCGCGATGGCGTCGAGCGCCGACTGCAGAGCGGCCAGCAGCTCCATCGACAGCGCATTGAATTGTTCGGGGCGGTTCAGCGTGAGCGTGGCTAGTCCGCCAGCGTCTGCGCGAAGCAGCAGCGCATTGCCGGTAACGACTGTGCTGGTATCCATTGGGCCCTCCTCGTCATAAGCCGACGTACTATGGTGGCAATCCGGCAATCGGGCAACCCCGGCCGAAAAGCCGTCGCGGCGCGCTCAGCGTCGTCCCGGCAGGTCGCGATTGATGGTAATGAGTTTGTGCTCGACGCTGATATAGCCCCCGGTGACGAGGTCCTTGAAAATACGGCTGATCATTTCGCGTGAGGCGCCCACTCTTTCGGCGATGTCCTGCTGCGTGAGTTTTTCCGCGACGACGAGGCGGCCGTCGTGCTCATGCGCGAGCTCCAGCAGAAGGCGCGCGACGCGGCCGTAAACGTCGAGCAGCGCAAGCGAGCGGATATTGTCCGTCAGCGCGCGCACGCGCTGCATGAGCCGGTTGATGAGCTTGAGCGCGAAATCCGGATCGGCCGCGACCAGCGCCTTGAAGTCCGCTTTTTTAATGATCATGAAGCGACACGTTTCGAGCGTTGCCACCGACGCCGAGCGCGGGCCTTCATCGATGATCATTTCGCCGAAGTATTCGCGCGGCCCGAGGACATTGATGACCATCTCACGGCCTTCGGTGTTGCGCAGAAATATTTTTACGCGGCCGGACAGGATGATGAAGATCGTGTTCGACTCGTCACCTTCGTTAACGACGACGACGTTTTTCTGGTAGGTCTGCTCGCTCGCGTGCGCTGCCAGCGCTTTGAGCTCGTGCTCTTCCAGCTGCAGCGGGCCGCCGGGTGCACCCGCGCCCGCATCGGGCGATGTTTCCTTTGTGCTCATTTTGCTGCGGCGAGCGGTTGCGGCGCAGCAGCCTGCGCGGGTGCGGGCGTGACTTTGTCCCAACCAAATATTTCGACCGCCGTATGCCCTTTGACCGGGCGTGCGCCGAGGGGGACGAGGTCCGCGTGTGCGCCGAGCAGCTCCATGACCGCGCGCGAGCATACGAGGTGGTAACCGACTTCCTTGGTCAGGCCCTCCAGGCGCGAGGCGACGTTCGTTACATCGCCGATCACCGAATATTCGTGACGCGAAGCCGCGCCAATGTGTCCCGCGACCCCTTCGCCGGCATGCAGACCGATGCCGATATCGAGGGGTATTTCCCCTTTCGCCTGCAGGCTGGCGTTGAGGTCGCGCAAGTTTTCCAGCATCGCGCGGCTCGCGTCGAACGCCGACAGGCAGGCATTCGGCAGCGGCTGCGGCACGCCGAATACGGCCATGATACCGTCCCCCATGAAGCTCACGACCGTACCGCCGTGGTCATGAATGATGGGCACGATGCGGTCGAAATAATTGTTCAGAAACGCGATAGTCTGCTCGGGGGTCATGTGCTCGCTGCGTGTCGTGTAGCCGCGGATGTCCGAAAAAAGGACGCAGGCAAATTGCTTCACGCCGCCCAGCGCCGGATTGAGCCGGCCAGCCAGTATCTCGCGCATGATCGGCGGGCTGACATAGCCGCCGAACGAGCGCCGCAACCGCAGCCGCTCCTGCAGATTGAGGCCGGTCTCCAGCAACTGGCGCCCGCCGGTGGCAATCAGCGCAACGAGCATCGTAGTCGCGACCGGCAGATGCACGCCTTTCGCGAGCGCTAAAGTGGACGCAGCAACGCATGCCGTCCACACGGCCGCCAGTACGGCGAAAGCAACGGCGGGCCGCGGCGCAAAAAACCAGAGCAGGGCGGCTGCCAGCGCCATGAAGAACGGAATCCACCACGCGACAGGACGCACGAGCCCGTCGTTGAGCAGATTGCGCAGTGCCTGGGCGTGGAGGACAACGCCCGGTGGATTGACCGCATTGCTTTCTCGCGCGGTGAGGTTGAGCGGGGCTTTCAGCCGGTCCTCGAATTTAAGTATCCCGCCCAGTAGCACCGCTTTGCCGGCGAACGCATTTTTGAGTTCGGCGGTCTCGCCCGCGTCGAACCATGCCAGCACCCGATGCAGCGGGACAATCTCAAAAGGCGCGCCTGCAGCGAAGTCGATGTAGCCGGCGGCGACCGGCTTGCCGAGCTTGCGCGCCATCTGCCCGACGAGCGTTGGCTGCACGCTGTTGTTTTCGCCTATGCGTTCGTCGAACCTGCGCACGCCGCCGTCGCCGTCCTGCGGCAATATCGCGTAACCGGTGCCGCCCGCGCCGGCGGCGGCAGCGTACGCGGGATACAGCGGACGCGTCACGCCGTCGCGATCGACTGTTAACGCGAGCACTACCGGCGTGCTGCGGCGGGCGATCAGTATTCCCGTCAGCAATTGGCGGTCATAGCCTGGCACGAGTGTTTCGTAACTCCGGTCGGGCAGCACGATGTCGAGGCCAGCCACCGCAGCGCCTCCCGCGGCGGCGGCCTGCAGAAACCTGCCGAGATGCGGGTGCCACAGCGTGAATGGCTGACGCAGTACGTTGGTAGTGTCGTCGTCGAAGCCGACGATGACGACGGATGTTGCAGCGGGGCGCGGTGCGTACGTGCGCAACGCTTTAAACTGCGCATCGAGCAGTTTCATGTCGATCGGCTGCATCCAGCCGCTGACCAGCAACCCGGCCGCCAGGAACAGTACGAAAATTGCAGCGCTCGCGCGTATCATGCCGCAAAGTCTAGCAGGTCGCGGATTGCCGGGCAGGTCGCGTGCAGATGAGGCGAAATGTGAAAATTCACCTAGCCCGCGTGGCGAAACGCACGGTAAAAGTCGTCGCGGCAGGTTTAGAATCGTCGCATGGCAGTTAAACAGCAATCCATCCGGGGAGCGGGGCATATGCAGATCAGATCAGCTTTCGGCGCAGCGCTGCGCCGGGCTCTTAAAATTCCATTGCTGGCGCTGGTTTGTGCATTGCCAGTCTCTGCGCAGAGCGCCGGCGTCGCCATGGTGACGGACCTGCAAGGCAAAGCGAACAGCACGGTAGATGGCAAAGCGCGCGACGTGACGATACTGGCCGAACTCGAAGCGGGTGCGCAGGTCCAGCTCGCCGCGGGCGCGACTCTCGTCGCGCTTTATCTCGATGCAGGGGACGAGTACTTGTTCAAAGGGCCTGCCACTATCATATTCAGGCTCGCGCAACCTGACGTCACGAGCGGCGCCAAACCCGAAAAACGCGGCTCGTCGTTGGGCAAAGGCGGCAATGCCGTGCGCATCAAGCCGGTGGGCGTCGCGCAGGGCGCGATGGTCATGCGGGGCTTTCGCAGCGGCGCGCGCATCCAGCTTTTAAATTTAGCCAAGACGCGGACGCTCGAGACGCAGCCGGAATTTCGCTGGCAGCCTCTGCAGGCGCCGGCAAAGTACCAGATCGAGGTCACCGACGACACGGGACGATCCATACACGAAGCGCAAGTCGATGCAACAACTTACAAACTGCCCGCGAGCGTCGCGCTGAAAGAGGGCGCGACTTACACATGGGAAGTCTCGACGCGTTTGCCCGATGGCCGCAAGTATTCAAGCTCCGCGGATTTCGCGATCGCGCCCGCGCCGCTGCGTGCGCAGGCGGACGCTCTGCGGCCTGCAGCGACGGCGCCGCTGTCGGCCCGCATTGCTTACGCGGCATGGCTCGACCAGTCGGATTTGAAAGACGAAGCGCGCAAATACTGGAAAATTGCATCGGCCGAACGCCCGGACGATCCGCGCCTGAAATCGCTCGCCGAGCAATAACACGGCATCGACCGCGTCAGCGCATTATGAGCTATCATTTGCGTAGTCGCTATCCGTCTTATCCTGCACGCCGGGCCGGACGTTTAGCTGAAGCAGCGGAGAACGATTGCACATGACAACCGAATCAATATTGATCGCGATACTGGTGGTTTTGACGCTGACGCTGCTGCTGGTGGGCCTTGCCACGGTATTTCTGGTCAATACGATGCGGGCCATGCGCGCAGAACAGCAGGCCATGCGCCGGGCGATCGCCAACATGGACTGGACCAGCGTTTTTTCAAATCTGCAAGGCTCGTCGAAGGAATCGGTGCGCATCCTCGATATCATCGACAAGCGGTTGCAAAAGCTCGAAGCGCTGGAAAAGCTGCAGATTTCGCAGTCCCAGTTCAAGCAACAGCAGGGACGCTGACCGCACGACACGCGCGGCAGGTGCGGGGCGGCGCAGGCCGCCCTTTTTATCGGGCCATCCCCTCTATTTTCTCCATGCGTCGGCTGCGAGCGGCGCCGCCCTCTGCTGCTATTGATGGCGGCCGGCTGATGGCCGCTCAGAACATCGGTTTTTTGGCCGCGTTTTTATAACGCTCGACGCCGGCGAGGATTTCCTTGCGCGCGTCGTCCGGCCCGGACCAGCCTTCGACCTTAACCCATTTGCCGGGCTCGAGGTCCTTGTAATGCTCGAAGAAATGGCGGATCTGGTCGAGCGTCAGCGCCGGCAGGTCGTCGGGCGCCTTGATGCGCTGGTACATCGTGCATAGCTTATCGATCGGCACCGCAAGCAACTTTTCGTCGCCGCCGGCCTCGTCCTCCATCTTGAGCACGCCGACGGGGCGGCAGCGCACGACGACGCCGCTAATCAGCGGCACTGGACTTAATACGAGTACGTCCACCGGATCGCCGTCGCCCGACAACGTGCGCGGGATATAGCCGTAGTTGCACGGGTAGTGCATCGCGGTCGACATGAATCGATCGACGAAAAGCGCGCCGGTTTCCTTGTCGACTTCGTACTTGATCGGATCCGCGTTCATCGGAATTTCGATGATCACGTTGAATTCGTCCGGTACTGCGTGTCCCGAACCGACCCTGTCGAGATTCATAGTCGCTCCTGTGTGTGTCCGGCGATTATAGCGGCGTGCCGTGCGGGCCGCCTCCCGATGCGGCTGGCCATGACAGTCCGATGCCGCGATAATGGCGGGCATGACTCCTGTATTTCGTTTCGCGCATGCCGGCGGCGCTGATTGGCGGGCGGCCGCCGATGCCTGCGTCGCGCAGCTCGCGGGGCCGCCGGCGAGCCTCGGTTTCCTCTACGTGACTGACTTGCTCGCCGACTATCTCGACGACATCCTTGAATTCTTCCGCCAGCGCACGGGCGTTCGCCATTGGGTCGGCACCGTTGGCATAGGCGTGTGCGTGAGCGGACGCGAATATCTCGATGAGCCGGCGATGGCGGTGATGATAGGCGAATTCGCGCCGGGTTCTTTTCGCGTATTTTCCGGCGTGCGTTCGGCTGACGATTTAGAGATGAAGAAATTCGAATGCGGCGAGCGTGCGGCCAATTTCGCGATCGTGCACGCCGACCCGCGCAATAGCGACGTGCCCGAGCTGATCAACGCGCTGGCCGGCAAGCTCGACAGCGGCTTCGTGGTCGGCGGGCTCACGAGCTCGCGGCGCGAAAATTCGCAGATCGCGGACAAGGTCACGGAGGGCGGCATTTCGGGCGTGATGTTCGCCGACGACGTCACGATTGCGACGCGCCTGACGCAGGGCTGCTCGCCAATCGGGCCCCAGCGCGTCATTACGCAGTCGCAGCGCAACATCATCGTTACTATCGACAATCGTCCGGCGCTCGACGTGCTGAAAGAAGACGTCGGCGAGCGGCTCGCGCGCGACTTGAACCGTCTCGGCGGCGTTATTTTCGCGGGCCTGCCGATCGCGGGCACCGACACCGGCGACTATCTCGTGCGCAACCTGGTCGGCATCGATCCGGCGCGCGGCATCGTCGCCATCGGCGACCTGGTCGAGAATGGCAAGCCCATCATGTTCTGCCGCCGCGACACCGCGAGCGCAACGGAGGACATGACGCGCATGCTCGAGAGCATGCAGAAGGGGCTTTACACGAAACCGCGCGGCGGCGTTTATTACTCCTGCCTCGGCCGCGGCGCCAATCTGTTCGGGCCCGATTCGGAGGAACTCAAAATGATCGAGGCAGTATTCGGCGAGTTTCCGCTGGTCGGATTTTTCTGCAATGGCGAGATTTCGCACAACCGTCTCTACGGTTATACCGGCGTGCTCACGCTCTTCGCATGAACACATTTCTGGGCCGCCTGCCGTTGCCGTGGCTCGACATCGTGGCGCTGGTGTGGTTTGCGGTATGGTGGATGTTCTACGTCTGGTACGCGGATTATCGCAGCACGCACCAGCCGGCGCTGCGCCGCGAGACCGATCGTTTCGTGCGCGACTGGATCGCGCGCATGGTCGAGCGCGACAACCGCATGGTCGATGTCAACGTAATGCGAAGTCTGACGCGCAGTTCGCAGTTCTTCGCGTCGACGACCATGCTGATACTCGGCGCGCTGGTGGCGTTGATGGGCTACGCCGAGAAAGCGGCCGGCGTGCTCGCGGAATTGCCGTTTGCCCAGCAGGTGTCCGAGCGCGTGTGGGAATTGAAGATCCTCTTGCTGGTGATGATCTTCGTCTACGCATTTTTCAAATTCTCGTGGTCGATACGCCAGTTCGGGCTGTGCTCCATCCTGCTCGGCGCCACCGGCAAGCCCCCGGCGGACGCGGAGATGTACGCGACGCATATCGACCGCATCACGCTGATCGTCAATTTCGCCAATGGCAATTTCAACAACGGGTTGCGCTCGTATTATTTCGGCGTCGCCGCACTGTCGTGGTTCGTGCACCCGATTTTGATGATCGCGATCACGACGGCGGTGGTCTACGTTTTGCACCAGCGCGAGTACCGCTCGCGCACGGTGCAGGTGATGCTCGATCTGTAGTGCGGCGGTCGCTGGCTATTTCCGCGGCGCACGTTTGACCAGAAGCGGTTTTGCCAAGCCGTCGACGCCGACCAGTGCGAGCAGAGTCAGGAAATGGCGCTGCGGGCCGAGGTAGGCGTCGGTCGGGTCCCACCACTCGCCGATCGAGTGATTGGCGCCGCCTTTGCCGCCGCGGCCCAGCGTAACCGCGGGTATGCCCAGGCTGATGGGCAAATTTGAATCCGTGCTGCTCGCACCTTCGGCGCGGGGCTTGAGCCCGATGGCGCTGGTAGCGAGGAAGGCGGCCTGTACCGGCGGCGTCTCGAGCGGCTGGATGCCGGCGGGGCGATCGCCGACGAGTTTGATGTCGACGGTGATCTTGTCGCTGGCCCAGCGCGCATTTTCTTCGGCGACGGCATCCTTGATGGCCTTGATTATCCTTGCTTCAATTTCGAGCAGCGGCGCGTTGTCATCAGCGCGCATGTCGATTTCCATTTCAGCGTCGCCTGCAATCGCATTGACGGATGTGCCGCCCTGCACGGTGCCGACGGTGAATGTTGTTTTCGGTTTCTGCGGCGTTTTAAGGTCGCTGATCCTGGCGATTGCGCGCCCCATCGCGTGGATGGCCGAGGGCAGGCCGAATGCCGCAAAGCTGTGGCCGCCGGGGCCGGAGAATTTGACGCGGTAACGGTGGCTGCCCGTCGCAAGGTAGGTGATGCGGTCGGGCTCCGCGCCGTCGATGGAGATGAAACCGTCGATGGTCTTGTCATCTCTGAACAGCGCCTTGACGCCGCGCAAGTCGCCGAGCCCCTCTTCGCCGACATTGCCGACGAACACAATGTCGCCGACCGTTTTGATGCCGGTCGCGTTAAAGGCGCGGATCACCGACAGCAGGTCGGCGAGGCCGCGCGTGTCATCGCCTATGCCGGGCGCATAGAGCTTGCCGTCCTTCTCCTTGATCGTTACATCGGTACCTTCCGGAAAGACGGTATCGAGATGGGCTGCGACGACGAGCTTCGGGCCGCCGCCCATGCCGGGGCGCACGCCGATAGCATTGCCCTCCGCGTCTATGCGCACATCCTTGAGTCCCAGCGCCGCGAGTCGCGCACGGAAATTTTCCGCGCGCGCTTTTTCCTTGAAAGGCGGCGCCGGTATGGCCACGAGCGCTTTAAGATCGGCCAGGGTATTCGCGTCGTCCGCCTTCAGGTATTCGAGGCCTCTTTTGACCTGCGGATCGGCATTGATCGCGGCAAAGCCGGCGCGGGCGTCGGCGGAGATTACCGGCTCCGCAGCGTGCGAGCCGAAATTGGCACAGGCAGCAAGCAGCAGGCAGGTCAGCAATCGCGATTTCATGGCGGTACTTTCAGCTAGAGGAAGACGGGATCAGTCGGCTTTGATGGCGGCGGCCTTGACGACTTTGCCCCATTTGTCGGCGTCGGCTCTCATGACCGCCGCAAAGCGTTCCGGGGTGCTGGGCGTGATGTCCGCGCCCAGCGCAGTGAATCTCTCCTTGACGTCAGGCAGCGCCAGCACGCGCGCGAGATCGGCGTTCACGCGATCGACCAGCGCACGCGGGAGTTTAAGCGGCGCCAAAAAACCGTACCAATTGTTGAACTCATAGCCCGGCAGCGACTCGCCAACGGTCGGCACGTCGGGCAGCGCGCCGACCCGTTTCGAATCCGTCACCGCGAGTATCTTCAGCTTGCCGGCCTTGATGTGCGCCATGGTGACGGGCGCTCCGGTAAACAACATCGCCACGTGGCCGCCCAGCAGGTCAGTGACTGCGGGCGCGCCGCCTTTATAAGGCACATGCACGATATTAATACCCGTTTCCATCTTCAACAGCTCCGCGCAAAGCTGGTTGAAGCTGCCGACGCCGCCCGAAGCGAAATCGAGCTGTCCCGGGCGTTTTTTTGCCAGCGCGATTAGTTCTTTCACATTCTTGACCGGCAGGTTCGGATGCACGACGAGCACCGTGCCCACGTTAGCGATCAATGATATCGGCGCTAGATCAGCCACCGGATCGAAAGTCATGCCGCTATACATGAACTGGTTGGTCGCATGCGTGCCCATGTTGCCGAACAACAGCGTATAGCCGTCTGCCGGCGCTTTAACGACGACCTCGGTGCCAATGTTGCCGGCGGCGCCGCCGCGATTCTCGATGACGACCGGCTGACCCCACGCTTCATTGAGCTTCTGGCCGATCACGCGGCCGAGGATGTCGGTCGTGCCGCCCGCCGGCCATGGCACGATGAGACGCACCTGCTTGGCGGGAAAATTTTGCGCGTGCGCGCCGGCAAGCGGGGCGCAGGCCAGAAGACAATACAGCAGTCGGAGCATGAGAGGCCGTTCCAGAATGGATGACTGCGAAAAGTCTACACGTTAGAATCCGCCGTGAGAACTGCGGCACGAAGTATATTCACTCCAATAGCGAATAATCGATGAAGCTTACCTTGCTCGGCACCGGCACGCCGACGCCATCATTGAAGCGCGCCAGCTCGAGCTATCTGCTCGAAATCGGCGCCGACGTAATCCTCATGGACCATGGCCCCGGCGCGCACAACCGTCTGCTCGAGGCCGGCAAGCGCGCGGTCGACGTCACGCACGTATTCCTGAGCCATCTGCACTACGATCACTGTCTCGACCTCGTGCGCCTCGTCATGACGCGCTGGGACCAGGGCGCCGACCGCATTCCAGAGCTGAAAATCTACGGGCCGCCGCCGGTCAGGCGCATGTGCGAGCAACTGTTCGGCGCCGACGGCGCATTCGCGCCCGACCTGAATGCACGCATCAGGCACCAGGGTTCAATCGACATCTTCGTTGCGCGAGGCGGCAAGCCTCCACGCAAATGGCCGGCGCCCGAGATCACCGAGCTTAAGTCCGGCGACATCGTAAATGGCGGCGGGTGGACGCTGACTGTCGCGCCGGCTTCGCACGTGCAGCCCTACCTCGAATGCTATGCCTACCGTATCGACAGCCCTGAAGGGTCGGTCTGCTATTCGGGCGACAGCGGCGGCGTGGCACCCGCGCTCATCGCTCTCGCGCACGGCTGCGATGTGCTCATACACATGAACCACTATTACAGCGGCACGGAACCGACTGAAATCTACCGCGTGGTGTGCGGCAATCACGAGGACGTGGCCGCGGTGGCCGCCGCTGCAAATGTGAAGACGCTGGTGCTGAGCCATTTTCTCGAGCAGATCGACCAGCCCGGCCTGCGCGAGCATATCGTGCGCGAAATAGCGAAGAAATTCAGCGGCCACATCGTGTGGGGCGAAGACCTGATGGTAGTGCCCGTGCAGGGGCCGAAGATGTTCCGCATGGAATGATGCGCCACCCATGAATATTAACGGAGCTTGAGCATGCGATTGCGACTACTGGGTACCGGCACGCCGACGCCGTCATTGAAGCGCATGTGCTCCGGCTATGTCGTGGAAATCGGCGACGACGTGATCGTATTCGACCACGGTTTCGGCGCGCACCATCGTCTGCTCGAGCTGGGCATAGACGCGACGCGCGTCACCCATTTTTTCTGCAGCCATCTGCACTACGATCACATGGGCGATTACCCGCGCCTGTTGCTGACACGCTGGGACCAGGGCGCCGGCAAAATCCCCGAGCTTAAAGTTTACGGCCCGCCGCCGATCAAAAAAGTGACGGCGGCGCTCTTCGACCGCGAGGGCGCGTTCGGTCCGGATCTCATCGCCCGAACGGAAAATTTGTGCAGCGTCGCGATCTACTGGGCGCGCGGCGGCGAAGGCGAGCGCAAGAAGCCGCAGCCGGACGTGACCGAGCTCAAGCCCAACGACGCGGTGCAAGGCAACGGCTGGACCGTGACGACGACCGGCGTGTCGCATTTCGGTCCGCAGCTCATATCCTATGGCTTCCGGCTCGACACGCCCGAGGGCTCCATCGTGTATTCGGGCGACAGCGGTCCGTGCGCGTCGATGACCCGGTTATCCAAAGACTGCGACGTGTTGCTGCACATGTGTCATTACATCTCGGGCACCGAGCTCAATGCGGAGTTTGCCCAGTCATGCATGGGGCACCGCGAGCTCGCGCAGCTCGGGGTGGACGCCGGCGTCAAGACGGTAGTGCTCAGCCACGTCACCGAGCAGATCGACCAGCCCGGCGTGCGCGAGCGCGTTTTGCGCGAGATGGCGGAGATCTACAAAGGCAATCTGATATTCGGCGAAGACCTGATGGAAGTGCCGGTCAAGGGTCCCGCTGCCGCGAAGCTCATGTAGTCAACCGCCAGTCCGGAGTCACCGATGATGCAAGGTCGATGCCATATTTTTAGATTACTCGCCACATGCGCGGTATTTCTTGCCGTGGCCTGCGCGCAAGCGCAGTCGTTTCCGGCGAAGCCGATTCGAATACTCGTGCCGTACACGCCCGGCACCACGTCCGACATCGTCGCGCGCACCATAGGCATCAGGCTCACCGCAGTATTCGGCCAGCAGGTCATCATCGAAAATCGCGAAGGCGCGGCCGGCACGATCGCGGCGAATATCGCAGCGCACGCCAACCCTGACGGTTACACGATGCTGCTCGCGCAGAGCTCGTTTTCAGTCGCCCCCTATTTGTTCAAGCAAGTGCCTTACGATCCAAGCCGGGATTTCGCGGCGGTCACCCTGATTGCACTGGTGCCGAACGTGCTCGTTACGTCGCCGTCGTTCCGTCCGAATTCGATCAAGGAGCTCATTGCGCTCGCCAAGGCGGAACCCGGCAGGCTGCAATATTCGCACTCGGGCAAAGGCTCGCCGAGCCACTTGGCGACTGAGATGCTGAAGTCGATGGCGGGCATCGACATCGTCGAGATTCCGTATAAATCCAGCGCGCAGGCGCTGACCGATGCAATGATAGGAACCGTTGCGTTCAACTACCCCAGCATGGCTGCGGTGCTGCCGTTCATCAAGGCGGGCAAGGTCAAGGCGCTGGCGGTATCAAGTGCCAAGCGCTCGCCGGCGACGCCTGATATCCCGAGCGTGGGGGAAAGCGTGCCGGGCTACGACGCGGCGGGGTATTACGGGTTTGTCGTGCCGGCAGGGACGCCGCGCGACATTGTGAACAAACTGCAGGTCGAGATCGTCAAGGCCGTGCAGGACCCCGACATGAAAATGCGTTTGCAGCAGCAGGGCGCCGACATCCGTGCTGATACGCCTGCGGCATTCGAGGACTTCATCCGGCGCGACGCCAAAAAATGGGCGCAGCTGATCGACAACCTGAATATCCCCAAGGATTGATGCGCTATTCTCTCTTCAGCCTGCTCGGCAATGCGCTGAGCGGGCACAGCCGCTGGACGCCTGCCTGGCGGGCCGCGCAGCCCAAAAAATCCTACGATGTCGTTATCGTCGGCGGCGGCGGCCATGGTCTCGCGACGGCCTATTACCTCGCGAAGATCCACGGCATGCGTAATGTTGCCGTGCTGGAAAAGGGCCCAATTGGCCTCGGGAACACGGGGCGCAACACGACGGTCGTGCGCTCCAACTACATGTGGGACGACAGCGCGCATTTGTACGAGCACGCGCTCAAGTTGTGGGAAGGGCTCAGCGAAGAGCTGAACTTCAATACCATGTTCAGCCAGCGCGGTGTCGTTAATCTCGCGTTCACTCGCCACGAACTCAACGAGATGGAGCGGCGCGCTTCCGCCATGCATCTGAACGGCATTGATTGCGAGCTGCTGACGCAGCGCGAGGTAAAGCGCTGGGCGCCGTTGCTGAATACGGATCCCGGCTGCCGCTATCCTGTGCTCGGCGGAATTGTGCAAAGGCGCGGCGGCAACGCTCGTCATGACGCGGTCGCCTGGGGTTACGCTCGTGCAGCCAGCGCGCTCGGCGTCGACATCATCGAAAATTGCGCCGTCACCGGTTTGCACTGCACGAGCGGGCGCGTGACGGGAGTCGCAACCACTCTTGGCGATATCGGCGGGGGCCGCGTCGGCGTCGTCGCCGCCGGGCACAGCGGCGTCGTCATGGGCATGGCCGGAATCAAGCTCCCTATCCAGAGCTATCCGCTGCAGGCGCTGGTATCCGAACCGGTCAAGCCGATCTTTCACACGGTGCTGATGGCGGGGCTCGTGCATGTTTATCTCAGCCAGTCGGACAAGGGCGAGCTCGTCATTGGCGCCGCACGCGATGGTTACGTTTCGTACGCGCAGCGCGGCAGCTTCAATCTGATCGAAGAGCAACTGCGCGCGCTGCTCGAGCTGTTTCCCGTGTTCAGCCGGCTGCGCATGATGCGGCAGTGGGCGGGTATCGTCGACTGCGCGCCGGACGCGAGCCCGATCATTGGCAAGACGCCGGTCGAAAACCTGTTCGTCAACTGCGGCTGGGGCACCGGCGGCTTCAAGGCGACGCCAGGATCGGGATGGGTATTTGCGCATACGCTCGCGCACGGCGAGCCGCATGCGTTAAACGCGAATTTCGGTCTGGAGCGTTTCGCGAGCGGGCGTCTGATAGACGAGGCCGCCGCTGCAGGAGTCGCCCATTGAAAGCAAGGATTGAGGATCGAGGAGCAAGGATTGAGAAAAGCATTTTCGAGCGATTGAAGCCTCAATCCTCGATCCTCGATCCTCAGTCCTAACGCTATGCTGCTTATTCCCTGTCCTTGGTGCGGACCGCGCAACGACGCCGAATTCACGCCCGGCGGCGAGGCGCACATCGCGCGGCCCATGGATACGCTGCATAACAGCGATCAGCAGTGGGGCGGGCATCTCTACTACAGAAAAAACATCAAAGGCATGCAGCTTGAGCGCTGGTTCCACGCCTACGGGTGCCGACGCTGGTTCAACGTGGCGCGCGACAGCGTGACGCACGAGATCGCGGCGGCATACAAGATGGGCGAACAGCCGCCGGACGGCAGCTTATGAGCGCGCAGGATTTCCGGCTGCCTGCCGGCGGGTGCATCGATCGCGGCACGCTGCTGAATTTCACGTTCAACGGCCGCAGATTGCAGGGCTATGGTGGCGACACGCTGGCGTCCGCCTTGCTAGCCAATGGAGTGCGCCTGGTCGCGCGCAGTTTCAAATATCATCGCCCGCGCGGCATCGTTGCGGCCGGTCCTGACGAACCCAATGCATTGGTGCGCGTTGGCAGTGGCGCCACGGTTTTACCCAACGTGCCGGCGACCATGGTGGAGCTATATGAAGGACTCGAGGCGGCCAGCATCAATTGCTGGCCTGCGGTCGACTTCGATTTCGGTGCGCTTGCCAATCTGTGCTCGCGCCTGCTGCCGGCGGGGTTTTACTACAAAACTTTCATGTGGCCGCATGGCGCATGGATGTGGTACGAAAAATTCATTCGGCGCGCCGCCGGTCTTGGCCGTACGCCCGACGCGCCCGATCCGGACCGCTACGAAAAACGCAACGACCATTGCGATGTGCTGGTAATAGGCGGCGGACCGGCGGGAATCGCTGCGGCGCTCGCGGCAGGCGAAGCGGGCGCGCGCGTCATGCTTACGGAAGAGCGGACGGCAACCGGCGGACAGCTGAATTTCAGCGGCGGCACGGTAACTGGCGCAGACGCCGGCGAGTGGCTGCGCCTTGCGCGCAACAAGCTTGCGCAGCTGCCGGAAGTGCGTGTGCTGACCCGCACGACCGCAACGGGCTACTACGATCACAACCTGGTCACGCTGCTCGAGCGCGTGACCGACCATTTGGTATCCGGCTCGCCAACGCTACCGCGTCAGCGCCTGTGGAAAGTGCGTGCACGCGAGGTGGTTGTCGCAAGCGGCGCCAGCGAACGGGCGCTCGTATTCGAGAACAACGATTTACCGGGCGTCATGCTGGCGAGCGCTGTGCAGCGCTATGCCGTGCAATATGGGGTACGCGCGGGCACGCGTGCGGTGGTTTTCACGAACAACGACAGCGCGTACGATGCAGCGCTCGCGCTGGCGGATGCTGGAATCGAGATCGCCGCGATGGTCGACGTGCGCACGCGGCCGGGTAAGACTGTGGCGCCCGGGCTGAGCGTGCGAGCCGGTCAGGCGGTGGTGGGGGTGCGCGGCGGGAGGCGTGTCACCGGCGCCGACATCGCTGCAATCGACGCTGCAACCGGCCGTTTAACCGGCAGCGTCGAAACCGTCGCGTGCGATCTGATCTGCGTTTCCGGCGGCTGGGACCCTGCGGTGCATTTGTTTTCGCAGTCGGGCGGCCGGCTCGCTTACGATGATATCCAGCATTGCTTTATTCCGGGTCAGGCGACGCAGCAATTGCGTGCGGCGGGCGCCGCCAACGGTGCATTTGATCTGAACGATTGCGTGGCACAAGGCCAAGCCGCGGGCGCGTCCGCTGCGCGCAGTGCTGGATTCCACGTTATTGCAACGACGGCGCAACCACACAGCAAGCTCGACGTCGCGCCGTTGTGGGAAATCCCGCACGTCGGCAGCAACGTCAAGAAATTCGTCGATCAACAAAGCGACGTTACGGCAGCGGACCTCGCGCTCGCCGCGCGCGAAGGTTATGTGTCGGTGGAGCATGCGAAGCGCTATACGACGACCGGCATGGGCGTCGATCAAGGCAAGATCGGGAACATCACGGCGTTCGGCATATTGGGCAACGCGACTTCGCGCAGTGTGCCCGAAGTGGGCACCACGACTTTTCGTCCCCCTTATGTACCAGTCACGATAGGCGCGCTCGCCGGGCGCGAAATCGGCGCGTTGTTCGATCCCGTGCGCAAGACGCCTTTGACCGATTGGCATGGTGAACACGGAGCAGTCTTCGAACCCGTCGGCTTGTGGCGGCGGCCGCAATACTATCCGCGCGCCGGAGAAACGATGCACGCGGCGGTGGCGCGCGAATGTCTGGCCGTTCGCAACGGCGTCGGACTGCTCGACGCATCGACGCTCGGCAAGATCGAGATCCGCGGCCGCGACGCGCTCAAGTTGCTGAACATGACGTATACCAATGCCTGGGACGACCTCGAAATAGGCGCGTGCCGCTATGGCTTGATGCTGCGTGAAGACGGCATGGTGTTCGACGATGGCGTAACGGCGCGCCTTGGCGACGATCATTACCTCATGACAACGACGTCCGGGGGCGCCGATGGCGTCGTGAACTGGCTTGAGGAATGGCTGCAGTGCGAATGGGCGGGCTGGCGAGTCTACGTAACACCAGTCACGGCAAACTGGGCGACGCTCGCAGTGGCCGGACCGCAGGTGCGCGCATTGCTGCAGAAACTGACGTGTGATATCGATCTCGCGCCGGCGCAATTTCCGCATATGGCTATTCGCACTGGCACGCTTGCGGGAGTCCCGGTGCGCGTAGCGCGCGTCAGTTTTACGGGCGAGCTCTCGTACGAGATCAACGTCCCAGCGCGCTATGGCCTGGCACTGTGGGAATTGCTGATGCGCGAGGGCGCGGATTTAGGCATCGAGCCGATCGGCACTGAGGCTTTGCATGTGTTGCGCGCAGAGAAGGGTTTTATCGTTGTTGGTCACGACACCGACGGCACCGTGACGCCGTACGATCTGGGTATGGGCTGGATCGTCGGCAAGAGCAAGACGGATTTTCTCGGACAGCGCGGACTGAGGCGCAGCGACAGTGCACGCGACGGGCGCAAGCAGTTGGTGGGTTTGCTGACTGACGACGCGCAGATGGTGCTGGTCGAAGGCAGCCAAGTGCTCAAACATGCGGACGCCGCGCGAATCAACCAGCCGCCCGTACCCATGGTCGGTCATGTCACCTCGAGCTATTTAAGTCCCACGCTCGGGCGCTCGATAGCGATGGCGCTGATCGAAGGCGGACGCACGCGTATGAACGAGCAGGTCGCGGTCGTCGTGCATGGGCGGGCCGTCGCGGCGCGCATCTGCGAGCCGCGCTTCTATGACTCCAAAGGCGAGCGTCTTAATGGCTGACATGCTGACAGCACGCGCGGCGCTCGGCGGCGAT
>JANYDM010000193.1 GCA_025363575.1 Betaproteobacteria bacterium
CGAGCACGTCGGCAGGGCCGATTGTCGGTTGCGCCACCTCCGCGAGCCGCAGAGGCTGGCCGAGGCCGTGCAAAACCATGGCTCTCATAGCGCCGTTGCTAAAAACATGTAAGGCGCGACCCTCTCAGTCCATTGTGATGCGGAGCCGCTTGCCGAGCGCGCCCCACTTCACGGCCTCGCAGTCTATGAGCGAAGCAAATTCATCGGGCTTGCTGGCGATGACCAGATTTCCCTGCGCAGTCAACGTCTGGCGCACTTCGGGAATGTTCAGCACCGTGCTGATTTCCCGGTACAGGCGATCGACGATGGCGCGCGGCGTTCGCGCCGGCGCCAGGTAGCCGTACCAGATCAGCGCTTCAAAACGCGGCACACCTGCTTCGGCGATCGTCGGAATTTCCGGGAAAGCCGCCGTGCGGCGGCGCGCGGTTATCGCGAGGGCGCGTAATTTTCCCACCTTCCACAGGGGCACCGCGTTCATGGGATTGGCAAACGCGATCTGTATTTCGCCGCCCAGCAGCGCGGGCATGATGGCCGCCACGCCTTTGTACGGCACGTGCGTCATGTGCATCCCCGCCATCGAACTCAAAAGCTCCATCATCAAATGCGGCGAACTGCCCGCGCCGGACGAGCCGTAGTTGAGCTGGCCCGGGCGGTCTTTGGCATAGGCAATGAATTCCCGCAACGTTTTTGCCGGCTGCGCCGGGTGCAGCAGCAGTATCAGCGGCGCCGCGAACAACTGGGTAATGGGCGCGAAATCGCGGATCGGATCGTATGGCAGGTTCACGAACAGCCGCGCGCCTTGCGCGTGGGTCGAAAACGCGAGCAGCATGGTGTAGCCGTCGGGCGCCGCTTTGGCGACAAGGTCGGTGCCGACGATGCCCGACGCACCGGGCCGGTTGTCAATGATCACCGGTTGTCCGATGCGGGCGGCAAGACGCGTACCGATCAGGCGCGCTGTGTAGTCGCTGCCGCCGCCGGCGGTGAACGGCACGATCACGCGCAGCGGTCGTTCCGGGAAGGCGTCGTTGGCGGGAGAGTGCGCGCGCGCCTGCAGCGGCGCCAAAGCGCCGGCGCTCAGCGCGCAAAGCAGGGCGATCGCCCGTACTCGCGCCTTTGTCACGTGCCGCAAAGACGATTCGTTCGCATGAGGCGCCCATAGTGCATCAAGCCGCCAAAAAAGCGAAGCTAACGCAGCGCGGCGTAGGTTAATATCGCGACTCGATTTCCAATCCCGCCGGCCTGTACTATGCGCACCAAACCTCCAACCCTATCGCCCGTAATGCGCAAGCTGAGCGAGTACATCGCACGCACGCCACGCCGTGCTTT
Organism: Betaproteobacteria bacterium; assembly: GCA_025363575.1. The sequence goes on from JANYDM010000193.1 coordinate 1,327, forward strand.
GCCGGCGGAAGTTGTCGAGCGCGCAAAATATCACGTGCTCGACACGCTGGCGGCCATGGTATCGGGTGCGCCCTTGCTTCCAGGACGCCGCGCGCTCGAATATGTGAGCGCCTTGGGCGGCATGCCGGAAGCGGGCGTGGTCGGCAGCCGTGTCGTGACGTCGGCGGCCAACGCTGCGCTCGCGAACGGCATGCTCGCGCACGCCGATGAAACCGATGACGCGTATTACCTGGCGCTCGTGCACCCCGGTTGCAGCGTGGTGCCGGCAGCGCTCGCAATGGCCGAGCGCAACCGGCGCAATGGGACTGCGTTTTTGCGCGCGGTCGTCCTCGGTTACGACGTGTGCGCGCGCATCTCCAAAACACTGGGTATAGAGCGCTTTCGCAGCGCCGGCCATTCGACGCACAGCTACGGCGGAACGTTCGGCGCAGCTGCCGCGGCGGGCGCGCTCGCCGGCATCGATGCGCGGCAGGCGCGTTATTTACTGTCATACGCAGCGCAGCAGGCTTCGGGATTGTCTTGCTGGGCACGCGATGTCGAGCACGTCGAGAAGGCCTTCGATTTCGGCGGCATGCCGGCGCGCAACGGCGTGACGGCCGCCATCATGGTGGCAAGCGGTTTTACCGGCGTCGAAGACGTGTTCGCCGGCGACCGCGGGTTTTTTCATGCGCACGAAAAATACGCGCAACCCCGAGCCCTCGTGCGCGCTCTGGGCAGCGAGTTCGATATCCTGCAGACCGCGATCAAACGCTGGCCGGTCGGCTACCCGATCCAGGCGCCGCTGGATGCGCTCGCCAACCTCATGTCCAAATACAAGGTCGGCGCGAAAGATGTCGCGCAAATGACCATCACGCTGGATGCGCAGGGTGCGCGCACCGTCAGCGGGCGCCTGATGGCCGACATCAATATCCAGCACCTGACTGCGTTGATGCTGCTCGACGGCGACATCACGTTCGCGTCGTCGCACGACGCCCGTCGCGTGCGCGATCCCGCAGTATTGAAGCTAAGGCAGCGCATTGCCCTCAAGGGCAGCGCCGCGCTGGGTAAAGCCAGCACGACGCAGGCAATCGTCGAAATCACCACGCGTGCGGGTGCGCGGCTCAAGCATCATACGAAAGCCGTGCGCGGCAGCGCGACCAACCCGATGACGCGCGACGACGTTGCCGCCAAGGCGCGCGGCCTGCTTGCGCCGTCGCTGGGGGCGCGGCGCACGAAGCAGTTGATAGACACGATCTGGAACATCGAAGAAGTCGAAGACATGCGTCAATTGCATCCGCTGCTGCGCGCGCAGTAAACGGCGCTTGACGCACAATCCCGGAGAGGCGCTGGTGCACAAAAGAAAATTGTCGTTTCTCATGTTGGCGTTTTACGCCGGCGCCGTTGCCGCGCAGAGCGCCGTCTATCCGCTCAAACCTGTGCGCATCGTAGTCCCGTCGTCCCCGGGCGGCGGCACCGACATACTCGCGCGCGTGCTGGCGCAAAAATTGACGGAAAGCCTCGGCCAGCAATTCGTCGTTGAAAACCGGCCGGGTGCCGGTCAGGTCATCGGCATCGAAGCCGTCGCGCGATCTTCGCCGGACGGCTACACGCTGCTGATGGCGGCGAGCGCAATCGTCATCAACGAAGTCATGTATGCGAAGCCGCCGTACGACACGCTGCGCGATTTCGCGCCAGTCACGCAAGTGGCGTCGCTGCCGAATATTCTCGTCGTGCATCCGGCGCTGCCGGTCAAGTCGGTGCGCGAGCTGATCGCGCTGGCGAAAACCCGTCCCGGCCAGCTCAATTACAGTTCGGCCGGCAGCGGCACGTCGCCGCACTTGTCGATGGAGTTGTTCCGCATCATGGCGGGCATAGCACTTACGCATGTACCGTACAAGGGCACCGGCCCGGCGACCGTCGATCTGGTCGCGGGGCAGGTGCAGTTATCGATGCCGAATGTGCTTACCGCGTTGCCGCAGATCAAGGGAGGCAAGCTGCGCGCACTCGGCGTCACCAGCGCGCGGCGGGCAACGGGTCTGGCGGATGTACCGGCGATAGGAGAGACGCTGCCCGGCTACGAGGCCATACAGTGGTACGGTTTGCTCGCGCCCGCCGGCACCGGACGGGAGTCGGTTGGCAAGCTGCAGAGCGAGATTGCGCGCATCCTCATGCTGCCGGAGGTGAAGGAGCGCCTGGCGGCGGATGGCGCTGATGCGGTCGGCAGCCGGCCTGACGAATTCGCTGCTTACGTGCGCGCGGAACTCGCGAAGTGGGGCAAAGTCGTCAGGACCGGCGGTATCAAGATCGAGTGATTGAAAACGGACAATGAGTAATATAGCCCCCCGCAGATGCCGTTGAGCCCGCGTCTTGAACCAAAGGCTCAAGTGGTCGCGTTCCGGGCACATCAGGCGCTTCCTGTCGGACGCGCACAACAGTACCGCTATGGTTCGCAACCTAAAGTAATTATTGGTTCAAAGACTTCAAGGCTCTGACGAACACCGCAGGGGATTACTTTTTACCGGCTTATGGGCCGCCGGGTCAAGTGACCGGCAAGGTTAGAACAGTTTTTCCTGGTCACCGAGCGCCTGATCCAGCGTAGTTTCGATGCCGGCCATTCTGCGTTTGAACTCCGACACGTCAAAATCGCCGACCTTGGTCGTCAGAAATTCGTGGGAGATATTGAGGGCGGCCATGATCGCGATGCGATCGAGCCCATTGATCTTGCCCTGCTCCTTGATCTCGAGCATTTTGCGGTTCAGGTAATCGACCGCTTCCTGCAGCGATTTTTGCTCATCCGGGCCGCATGCAACGCGAAATTCGCGGCCCATGATGCTGATTTGCATGCCGCTGGCGTCCGCGCTCATGTCGCGTCTTCGGGGATCTGACTCAGCAACGATTCCAGGCGGGTTTTTGCGTCGCCGATTTTTTCATGCAACTGCTTGTTGTCGTTGTGCGCGGACGCGAGCTGCTGGCGCAACTCGTGGTTGTCCGTACGCAAGCGCTGACACAGCGTAACGAACTGATCTATTTTGTCTTCAAGCGACTTGAGCTCAACATCCATAATGACACTATAGTTTCAAAAATCCTGCTAAGTCAACACCTAACGGTCATTTTTGAATGTGATTTAATATCACGCGCTTGTGTCGGAAACCCCCATTGCCCTGATTTTGTTGAGCCTGTTCGGAATATTGCCGCGCAACAAGCAAAAATCCCGCAAAAGCGCGGCCCACTTTCGGCGTTTCCACACACTTCGGTTAGAATTGCACGCGTCGTTGCGGCTGAAAGTCCGCAGTGACAGGTTCCAGGTGCCCGGAGCGAGATCTTCGTTCCGGGATAATCGGGAAACAAGTGCGGTAGGTTTTAGGATTGAGGATTGAGGACGTTCGAGGCCGCAAGGCCTTTACGCAACTTCAATCCTGATAGCTCAATCCTGAATCCCCAATTCTTGTGCTGCCCCCGCAACGGTGATCGAGCGTGGGCGCGCCAGAGAGTTCAATACTCTCAGCCACTGGGTTAATCGCCCGGGAAGGCGGCGCGTCAAATCTCGCCAGCCCGTAGACCGGCCTCGAACCAGGGTAAGGTAATGCCGCGGGGAAGCGGCGTTCGCGTACCGTTCATGGTCCGATGAATTTTTCCCCGTGGTGTTTCCTTGTGCGATCAATCCGTGCGCGGCGGGCGCGCGTCAATTCGGGGAAATATCATGCAGGCAGTTTGCACACTTCGCAGCAGGGTTTTGACACTCATCGCCATTTCGTTATTCACAACGCCAGCAGTCCATTCGCAGCAGCAGCTACCGGTAACCATCGCCGACGAAGTCGTCGTCACGGCCACGCGCTTCAATGCACCGCCGCAGGGCCTGCCGGTCGGCGTCACGGTCGTGACGGCCGGGGACATCCGCAACAGTACGGCGGCAACGGTGCCGGAATTGCTGCGCCAGGTTGCGGGCGTACAGGTACGCGACAGTTCCGGCTCGCCGAATCAGCAAGTGGACATGCGCGGGTTCGGCGTGTTCGGCGATCAAAACACGCTGGTGCTGCTCGACGGCCAGCGCATCAGCGAGAACGAGCAGGCCAGCGTCAACTGGACCGCAGTTCCGCTGTCGTCGATCGAGCGCATTGAAATCATGCGCGGCAGCGGCGCTGTGCTCTACGGCGGCGGTGCTACCGGCGGCACGATCAACATCATTACCAGAGCGCCGCAGAAAAGCAGCAAAAGCGCGTACGTGGGTGCCGGCGGTGGCAGCTACAACACCAGCGATTACCGCGCGGGCTTTAATCTCGCCGGACCCAGTCTCGGCTTGATCGTCAATGCCGGCCATCTCGAGACCGACAACTACCGCGACAGCAATCGCTTGCGCCAGCAGGACGTACAAGCCGACCTCCGGTATGCCGGCGAGCGCGGCACCCTGTACGTGAAATTCGGCGGCGATGACCAGCGCCTTTTGCTGCCCAATGCGCTGACTGAGGCGCAGATCGCGGCCAACCCGAGGCAGGCCGGCGCACCGTTGGGCAGTTATACCAACATGAACGGCGGATACGTGAATCTGGGCGGAGAGTTGAAATTGGGCGACGCCGAATTTGCCCTCAATGGCGGATATCGAGGCCGCGAATCCAATTCAAAGCTGTTTTTGACGACCAAGAATGCGGTTACTGTCACCAGCCTGACGCCGCGCGTGAGGCTGCCTTTTGCCGTCGGCCCGACCAGTCATGCACTGGTCGCCGGTATTGACTGGGAGGACTGGGATTCCGATGGGACCGCGCTCGCAAATCCGGCTTTTTTTGCGACGCTCAAACGCCCGCTTTCCCAGCAGCGCAACCGTGCCGTTTATTTTCAGGACAGCATCGCTTTGTCGGAGGCCACTCTGCTGGCGGCAGGCGCGCGCTTTCACCGTGTGACGTACTCCACCAACGACATCGCCAGCGGGACGGCGGCCTCGACCGAGCGCGACCTGCGTGCTTTCGAAATATCCGCGCGCCATCGGTTCGGCGAGGCAGTCTCGCTTTACGGCAAGTTGGGCAATAGTTTCCGCGTGCCGAACGTGAACGACAACTACAGCTTGTTTACCGGCACGATCGCGCAGCTCGAGCCGCAGACTTCGCACGATCGGGAAGTCGGCGCCGAGTTCAAGGCCGGCGCCGCGAACATCCGGCTGGCGGTCTACGAAATTGACGCGGAGAACGAAATTCATTTCAATCCGGTCACCTTCAGCAACGTCAACCTGCCGCCGACCCGCCGCAATGGCTTCGAGCTCGAAGGCAAAGGCCAGCTGAATCCGGCGCTGAGCGCTTTTGCTAACTACACCTATGCGACGGCCAAGTTCCGCGAAGGCGCTTTTGCGAATAACGACGTGCCGCTCGTGCCGCGCAGTGCCATCAAGCTCGGCGCGACCTGGGAGTTCATTGCGCGCACGCGCCTGAGCGGGCTGGTCACGTACACCGGTCAGCAGGTGTTCGACGGGGACGAAACCAACACGTTCAGCCGCCGGATGCCGTCTTATACGGTGGCCGACCTGAAGCTGACGCATGAAACGCGTGGCTGGCTGTTCAGCGCCAGCATCAAGAATCTTTTCAACGAGAAGTATTTTTCGTATGGCGTTTTCACCGGCTTCCCGACCTACTCGGCTTATCCGGCGCCGGAGCGTTCGTTTTTTGCCTCCGTCCAATACACGCTGAAGTAAACGCCCGCAGTAAACGTGTAGCAGTAAACGTGTAGCAGTAAACGTGTATATGGCAGCAACATACGGCGCCCGCATCGGGCGCCGTTTTTTTTGCTGTAACAGCGTCACTTTGCTATTGTTGCGCCCATGCAAAACATGACCAGCGCCACCCTCTATATGCGGCTGTTGAAATACGTCGCCCCGTATTGGCGCGTGTTCGCCCTGGCGCTGGTTGGCATGGTCGTCGTCGGCCTCACGGAAGTCGCGCTGCCGGCGCTGATGAAGCCTCTCCTTGATGGCACTTTCGTGCATAAGGATGCAGTACTGATGCACTGGATGCCGGCGATCATAATCGCGATTGTCGCGGTGCGTGGCGGCGCGGAATATGTGGCTTCGTACAGCGTAAACTGGGTCGGCAACAAACTGGTGATGGATTTGCGCGAAGCGATGTTCGTCCGGCTGCTCGGGTTGCCGACGCCGTACTATGACGATCATGCGAGCGGCAATCTGATTTCGAAACTGACCTATGACGTCACCCAGGTCACCGCCGCAGGCACCAGCGTGTTGACGGTGATCTTCAAGGACTCGGTCACGCTGGCCGGGCTGCTGATCTACATGCTGTGGCTAAACTGGAAGCTGACGCTGCTCGCGCTGGTGATGACGCCTTTGATCGTCGGCGTCGTGCGCCTGATCAGCGTGCGGCTGCGCTCGAGCAGCCGCTCGGTGCAGCAAGCGATGGGGGACGTCACGCAGGTCCTGCAGGAAACCATCGAAGGCCACAAGGTGGTCAAGCTGTTCGGTGGCCAGCGGTACGAAACCGCGCGCTTTAGCGACCAAGTGAACCGCGTCCGGCGCTTTACGATGAAACAAGCGACTGCCGCAGCGGCGAGCGTGCCGGTAGTGCAGCTCTTAGCCGGCGTGGCGCTGGCGGCGATCGTCTATCTGGCGACGCAGCAGTCGAGCGCCAATGAAATCACCGTGGGCGAGTTCGTGTCTTTCGTCACCGCGATGCTGATGCTGACATCCCCGCTGAAGCGCATCACCGGCGTCAATGAACCGCTCCAGCGCGGGCTGGCGGCCGCCGAAAGCGTATTCGAGCTCGTCGATCAACCGGTCGAAAGCGATCCGGGGCTGACGACGGTCAAGCGCGTTGACGGCGAAATCCGTTTCGACCATGTCAGCTTTACCTACGGCAATGCCGCGACACCGGCGCTGGACGCGATCACGCTGACCATCAATCCGGGCGAAACGGTCGCGCTGGTTGGAGCATCCGGGGCGGGCAAGAGCACGCTGGCGAATCTGGTGCCGCGATTTTACCGGCCGGCGAGCGGACGCATACTGCTCGACGGCTACGATGTCGAAACACTCTCGCTCGCGAGCTTGCGCGCGAATATCGCGCTCGTCAGCCAGGACGTGGTCCTCTTCAACGACAGCGTGGCCGCGAACATCGCTTACGGCGTCATGCGCGATACGAGCGAAGCCGACATCGTCGCCGCCGCCGAAGCCGCCCACGCGATGGAATACATCCACGCCATGCCGCAGGGGCTCGCGACGCTGGTCGGCGAAAACGGGGTCAAATTGTCCGGTGGCCAGCGGCAACGGCTGGCCATCGCGCGTGCCTTGCTCAAGAACGCGCCGGTATTGATACTCGACGAGGCAACTTCCGCGCTCGACTCCGAATCGGAGCGGCACGTGCAGGTGGCGCTCGAGACGCTGATGCGCGGGCGCACGACACTGGTCATCGCGCATCGCTTGTCTACGATAGAGAAAGCCGCCCGCATCATCGTGCTGGAGCGCGGGCGCATCGCCGAAACCGGCACCCATCACGAACTGCTGGCAAAGAACGGCATCTATGCCAAACTCTACAATATTCAGTTCAAGCTCCAGGAGACCGGGGAGTCCGTAACAGGATGAAACACGCGTGGGTTGCTGCCAGAATTGGTGAGGGCAAGGCGCCCGGTGAAGGCAATAGTCGTTCTATTGCCAAGGCGAGCAACGCGGCCATCGCCGATTCTGGCTGCAACCCTTCGGGCTGGCACGAGTTTTGGTCGCTGGCGTTGTCGAAACGCCCCTTGCTTAGAATGACTAAGCTGCGGGACTTTCTCCTGGCCTTGAGCCGAATTCGTGACAGCGCATCGCGCGTTTCATCCTGTTACGGACTCTAGCCCATGGCGCATATCTCGGTCGTCATACCGGTTTTCAGGGCCGAGGGCTGCCTGGAAGAACTTTACCGGCGGCTGAAAGCCGCGCTCGAGCCGGTCACGCACGATTTTGAAATCATGCTCGTCGAGGACCGCGGCGGCGACGGCTCCTGGCAGATCATCGCCGAACTGGCCCGGCGCGACCCGCGCGTGAAGGGCCTGCAGTTCAGCCGGAATTTTGGCCAGCACCACGGCATCACCGCCGGTCTCGATCACTGCGACGGCGACTGGGTCGTCGTGATGGACTGCGATCTGCAGGATCGTCCGGAAGAAATCCCGCGTCTCTACGCGAAAGCGCAGGAAGGTTACGCGGTCGTGCTGGCCCGCCGGGGCAAACGCAACCATCCGCTGGTCAAGCGCATGCTGTCGTGGACGTTTTACCGGCTGTTCAGCTATCTGGCCGACACCGAATACGATCCGCAGGCGGGCAATTTCCGCATCGTGTCGCGCAAAGTCGTCGCCGCCTACCGCACGATGCGCGAGCGCTCGCGCTTCTTCGGCAGTCTCGTCAACTGGATGGGCTTTCCGACGGCGAGCATCGAGGTGCAGCATGACGACCGCTACGCGGGTGAGTCGACCTATACGTTCGGCAAGTTGTGGCAGCTCGCAGCCGAAACCATCGTCGCGTACTCCGACAAGCCGCTGCGACTGGCGATACGCAGCGGTTTTCTGATCGCGGCACTGGCGTTCCTGTGCGGCATGTACGTGCTGTTCCGCGCGCTGTTTTATGGCTCGCCGGTGACAGGCTGGAGCAGCCTGATGGTCTCGATCTATTTCATCGGCGGTATAATCATCGCGCTGCTCGGTATCATCGGCATCTACCTCGGCCGCACCTACGACGAGACCAAACGACGGCCGCTGTATCTAATTCTCCACTCGACGTTCGATGAGCGACAACACACAGATTAAGCCGGTGCCGTGGGACCAGCGCGCTTTCGGCTTTGACTGCTATGAAATCATCGATGCGAGTCCGGTCGTGCTGGAACGATCGCTCGCGACCCCCGGCCATTACACGGCTAAGGTCGACCCCCTGGCCGACAAATCCGCGCTGCAGAAGTACGGGTATTACTATTGCGACACCTTGATCGAGCCGTGGTGCACGTCCGACCGTCTGGTGAAATTCCCGCATGCGGGGGTTTCGTTCTCGAGCACGGTGCCGATCGATGCGCTGGTCGATATCTGCCGCAATGCTTTCCTCTACGGGCGCTTTCACCGTGATTTCAATGTCGATCCCAAGATGGCGGACATGCGCTACGAAAACTGGCTGCGCGATTTGCACGCTGCGGGCAAAGTCTATGGCTTGCTGCTGGAAGGCAGCATCGCCGGCTTCATTGCGCATTCGGGCGGTAAACTGGTGCTGCACGCGATGAGCCCGGCGTATCGCGGCAAAAGGCTCGCCAAGTTTTTCTGGAGCAAGGTGTGCCGGCAGCTGTTCGACGACGGCCATGCCGAAATCGGCAGCTCGATTTCCTTCGTCAACATCGCCGTGATCAATCTTTACGCGGCGCTCGGATTTCGCTTCCGCACGCCCGTCGATGTTTATCACCGGATGGTGCCATGAGCTACGTCTACGTGTTGTGCACGGTCCTGCTTACAGTCTACGGCCAGGTTGCCATCAAGTGGCAGGTGCTGCAGGCCGGTCCGTTCCCAATCGATACCGGCGAACGTCTGCAGTTCCTGGGCCGGCTGCTGCTCAATCCGTGGGTCATCAGCGCTTTTGCGGCGGCGTTGCTGGCGTCCGTACTGTGGATGGCGGCGATGACGCGCCTCGAACTCTCGCATGCCTATCCATTCATGAGCCTGGCCTTTGTGCTGGTGATGATCTGCAGCGCCGTCTTTTTCAGCGAGCCGGTCACGCCTTTGAAAGTTGCCGGTATCGCACTGGTGGTCCTCGGCCTGGTGGTCGGGAGCCAGGGTTGAAGCTGTGCCTGCGCTGCGCCGCGAAATTCGAACACGACGGCTGGCGATGCGGGGCCTGCGGTTTCGAGCCCCCGTTGAAAGACGGGTTTGCCGCGTTTGCGCCCGAGCTCGCCGCCGCCAACCAGGGTTACGATGCCGCTTACTATAGCGAGCTTTACGCGCTTGAAGCCGGCAACTACTGGTTTCGCGCGCGCAATTCGTTGCTCGCGTGGGCCTTGCGCAAATATTTCGGCGCGGCGCGGACTTTCCTCGAAGTCGGCTGCGGCACGGGCTTCGTGCTGGCGGGCATCGCGCGCGCGATGCCGCAACTGGCGATGCATGCGAGCGAGGTGTCGAGCAGCGGGTTGCGGTACGCGGCGGGCCGCGCACCAAACGCGGCGCTGTTTCAGATGGATGCGCGCGCGATTCCGTTCGCCGGGCACTTCGACGTCGTTGGCTTGTTCGACGTGATTGAGCATATCGAGGAAGACGCCGCGGTGCTCGCGCAGGTGCACCGCGCCTTGCGTCCGGGTGGCGGGCTCATCGTCACGGTCCCGCAGCATCGCTTCCTGTGGAGCGCTTACGATGAGCACGCGCATCACGTGCGGCGCTACAGCGTGCGCGAATTGCTGGATAAAGTAACGCAGACAGGGTTCCGGCCGGTCATGACGACCTCGTTCGTCTCGCTGCTGCTGCCGGTGATGATGCTATCGCGCCGCCTGCAGCGCAAGGCCGCCGCGGGTTACGATGTGCTTGCCGATCTGCGCGTCGGACGCGTGTCGAATTGGGTGCTCGAATCGGTGCTCGCGTTCGAGCGCGGCCTGATACGCCTGGGCATGCGTTTTCCGGCCGGCGGCTCGCTCCTGCTGGTTGCGCGGAAGGATTAGGAACGGCCCTCGCGTGCTGATTCACGCGGGATGCATTCGCGCTCCCGCTAATGTACTGTAACGGACAACGATGAAAATACCATTCAACAAGCCGACGGCCGTCGGCGCCGAGCTTGCCAATATCGCAGACGCGCTCGCGCGCGGGCACTTGTCGGGCGACGGCTATTACACCAAGCGCTGCCACGAGTGGCTGGAGCGGCGGCTGGCGTGCAAACGCGCGCTGCTTACGCACTCATGCACGGGCGCGCTCGACATGGCGGCGATCCTCTGCGATCTGGCGCCCGGCGACGAAGTCATCATGCCGTCCTACACCTTTGTGTCAACGGCGAATGCTTTCGCATTGCGCGGCGCGGTGCCGGTCTTCGTCGACGTGCGCGCCGACACCATCAATATCGACGAGACGCTGATAGAGGCCGCGATCACGCCGCGCACGAAGGCGATCGCGGTGGTGCACTACGCCGGCCTCGCTTGCGAAATGGACGCCATCATGGCCATCGCGCAGCGCCACAATCTGCTCGTCGTCGAAGATGCGGCGCAGGCCCTGCTGTCGACCTACAAGGGCCGCAACCTCGGTACGCTCGGCCATTTCGGGTGCTTCAGCTTTCACGAGACCAAGAATCTCCTGAGCGGCGAAGGCGGCGCGCTACTCGTCAACGACGGGCGTTTCGTCGAGCGCGCCGAGATCGTGCGCGAGAAAGGCACCAACCGCAGCCGCTTCCTGCGCGGCGAGGTCGACAAGTACACCTGGGTGGACCTCGGCTCGTCGTACCTGCCGAGCGAATTGATCGCGGCGTTTCTCGATGCTCAGCTCGCGCATGCCGACACGGTGATCGCGCGCCGCCGCGCGATCTGTGCGCGTTATCGCGCGGGCCTTGCCGAGCTCGCCGACGGCGGCGCGTTCGAGCTGCCGCGCGAGCCGGCGGCCGACAGCGTTCCCAATGGCCACATTTTTTATCTGCTTGCGGACAAGCTGGCGACGCGCATGGAACTCGCTGCGTATCTCAAGGCGCGCGACATGCTGTCGGTTTCGCACTATGTCCCGCTGCATTCGTCGCCAGGCGGCCGCAAGTTCGGCCGCGCGAGCGGCGACTTCAAGGTCACCGACGATATCACCGACCGCCTGCTGCGGCTGCCGATCTACTTCGGCATCGCCGACGCGGAGATCGATGCGGTAATAGACGCTGTCAAAGGGTTTTATTCCGCGCGTGCCGCGTCCCGCTGATTTACCGCCGGCAATGAACTCCGGCGCCGGCAATGCTGTTTAATTCGTACGTTTTCCTATTCGCGTTCCTGCCGGCGACGTTGGCCGGCTTTTTTTTGCTCGGACGTTTGCAGCCACGGCTCGCTGCCGCCTGGCTCACCATCGCATCCTTGTTTTTTTACGGCTGGTGGAACCCGGCCTATGTCGGGCTGCTCGCGCTGTCGATCTGCTTCAACTACGTATGCGGCGCGAGAATTGCGCTCGACATCGCCGCGGGCAGGCGCGGCGCTGGCAAGCGCATGCTGGCGTTTGCGATCACCATAAATCTCGCAGTGCTCGCGTATTACAAGTACGCAAACTTCTTCTTGTCGAGCGTCGACCGCCTGACCGGCGCGAACTGGTTGCCCGGCGACATCGTGCTGCCGCTCGGCATTTCCTTTTTCACGTTCACGCAGATCGCGTTTCTCGCCGATGCGTTTTACGGCAAGGCGCGCGAAACCAATTTCGTCCACTACGGGCTGTTCGTCACCTACTTTCCACACCTGATCGCCGGTCCGGTGCTGCACCATTCTGAAATGATGCCGCAGTTTGCCGGGCGCGCGACGTACCGGTTCAACTGGGAAAACGCGGCGGTCGGACTGACGATATTCACTATCGGGTTGTTCAAGAAAGTAATGCTGGCCGACGGCGTTGGTGCGTATGCGAAGCCCGTGTTCGACGCCGCGGCCGGCGGCATCACGCTGACCGCGCTCGAGGCATGGTGCGGGGCGCTTGCCTACACCTTTCAGCTCTATTTCGACTTTTCCGGGTATTCCGACATGGCGATCGGGCTGTCGCGGCTGTTCGGCATCGTGCTGCCGCTTAATTTTCATTCGCCGTACAAAGCGGTCAACATCATCGAATTCTGGCGGCGCTGGCATATGACGTTGTCGCGTTTCCTGCGCGACTACCTCTATATACCGCTTGGCGGCAACCGTCGCGGCCCGCTGCGCAGGTACGTGAGTCTTATGATCACGATGGTGTTGGGCGGGCTGTGGCACGGCGCGGGCTGGACTTTCGTCCTGTGGGGAACGCTGCACGGGATTTACCTGATGATCAATCACGGCTGGCGCGCGTGGCGACGGCGTGCGGGTCATGACATTGCGCGCGCGACGTGGTGGGGACGCGTGGCCGGATGCCTGCTCACGTTTGTTGCGGTCGTCGCCGGTTGGGTATTGTTCCGCAGCGCCGATCTGGCTGCCGCACTTGCGATGTTGAAAGCAATGGCCGGCTGCAACGGCTTCGTGCTGCCCGATTTCTGGTTGCCGAAGTGGGGCGCGGGCGGCGCGTGGCTCGCTGCGCACGGCGTGCGTTTCGGCGACACGCACGATCTGGTCGGCGGCGGCGTCGTCAACTGGATCTGGATTCTGCTGCTGGTGGTGTGGTTTGCACCCAACACTCAGCAACTCATGGTTGCTTACCGTCCGGCGCTGGCGCTGTTCGCGGAGCCCTACACCGGCAGGCTGACATGGCGGCCGTCGCCCTTATACGCATTGCTTGCCGGGGCGCTGGCATTGCTGGCGATCGCCAATCTTCATCAGCAGTCCGAATTTCTTTACTTTCAATTCTGATGAACGATAACCGTCCCGTTCGCGCATACGTCGTTATTTTCCTGACGGTGGTGGCTACTGTCATCGTGCCGGTGCTGGCGTTGAACTACACACTGGGTCTGCGGAGTCTGGGTGGCGGCAATGCCGTGCTGGAGGCGAGCCGCTGGCAGCAGGCGTCGCATGGCGTCACTTACGCGCCGCCGTTGAGCAACAACCGCCCGTTCAAGACAGCGCGCCTCTTCGACCGCCTTCCCGACATCAATACGGTGGTGCTCGGATCATCCACGGCGATGGGTGTGACGCAGGATATGTTTCCCGAGCGCATGCGCATCTACAATTTCGCGCAAACCGGCAATGCATTGCTCACCGCAATCAGCGAAGCCGAGTATCTGCAGGCACGGCAGCCGGCCGTCAAATGGCTCGTTATTCCGCTCGACTGGGCGCTTGGCTTCATTTATGAAGCGGGCACGCCGGGCTATATGGAATTGACTCCGCCCGCTACTACTGCCGTAGACGCGCTGCCGGCCGTGCCGCTGACGAAGCAGTTGCAGGATGCGCTATCGCTGCCGCGCGTGCGCAATCTCGCCAGCATCATCAAGAGCATCGCGCGGTCCGACGCGAAGTGGGCCGCGTTTCGCGACGTATTCCTGGAAAATGCGGGCGCCGAATATCGCTGCGCCGACCGCACGCCAGCGCGCGACTTCGATACGATATTTCGCGGGACCTGCACGGGCTTTCGTTTCGACGGCAGCGCGACCTTCGGCAATCTGGAAGCGGTTGCGCCGCGCCGTGCCGAGGCACTCAACGCAAGCGCGGCGGTCGCCAGCTCGAAATACGCACTGGCGCTTGCCCGCACGGGCGGCGCGCCGAATCCAGTCATCCTGGACCGGGTCGCGGCGCTCGCACGCGCCATGCGGGAACGCGGCGGCGGCGTTATCTTGTTCATGCCACCGTTGTTGCCAGGACTCGAGCGCGTGTTATTGGATTCACCGCAGACCGGCGTCCCGCTGAGACGGACCAGGGAAGCCCTGGATCAATGGGCGCGTGCGCAGAATCTGGTTATCATCGACGGCGGACAATCGGAACGCTATGCCTGTCGTGTGCCGGAGTTCGTGGACGAACATCATGCAACGGCAAAGTGCTACGCGCGCCTATTCGGCCGCTATTGGCGCGACACCAGTATTGCGGGGAAGGTGCATGCGGGATTGTATGGCGTCGAATAAGGTCGTGCGCCTGGCACGTCGCCTCACGGAGGCGCTTTGAGCATTTCGCTGGCGGATTCCGACCGGCAGATTCGATTTCTGCTGCTGCTGGCCGCGGTCAGTTTTGCGCCGGCGCTCGCCTTCTACTATGTGGGCGAGGAAGCCATTTTTCCGATTACCTCGCTCGAAATGTGGCATCAGCGCGAATGGATACAGCAGCCGCTGTTCGGCCAGAGCCTGATGCACAATCCGTTGTACAACTGGCTGATCATTCCTTGTGCCGCGCTGATTGGCTGGGAGTACATGCTGCCGGTCGCCCGCATGCTGACGATAGGCGCGACACTCTGCACAGCCGCGGTCGTCGCGTGGCTCGCGCGCAGTCTGACGCGCGATGCTGTGTTCGGGCGCTGCGCCGCGCTGGTTTACCTCACGTTGGCCGATGTTCTGCTCTATCGCGGCTGGCTCGCCTACGTCGATCCCTTGTTCGGATTTTTCGTGTTTGCAGCGATCGCCACGCTATGGGTCGCGTGCGCGGAAGACCGGCCGCGCCTGGTGGCGGTGGCGGTCGCGAGCCTGACGTGCGCATTCATGAGCAAGGCGTTTACTGCGTACGTGTTCTACGCCGTGGCCGCGTTCGTGCTGGTCCTGCACGCGCAGTACCGTCGCGTACTGTTAAGGCCTGGCGCTGTTGCGTGGCACGTGGTGGCGCTGGCTGTTCCTCTCGCATGGCTCGCGACGCTGCCGAAGAATACCGGCCAGGGCACGCGCATGTTCAACGAAATCCTGGCGAAGCTGGTTCCCGACAGCCTGCCTGCGTATCTTCTTCAGATAACGGGTTTTCCGCTCGAGACCGCAGCGCGCCTGATGCCGGCATTGGCCATCGTCGTTTTTCTGCTGTGGACGCGGCGCGCGGCACCGGATGCGCCTTATGCACAGCCGCTGCGCATAGCGGCGTGGATCGCATTTATCAATTACCTGCCGTACTGGTTTGCGCCGCACGCCAATATTCGATACCTGACGCCCATCTATCCGGTTGTGGCGCTCGCGTTTGCCTGCGTGCTGTGGGGCGCGTGGCCAACCAGCGCGCGTTCCATTCTGCGCTGGCTGGCAGCCGCGGTCGCCGTCAAGTTCGTCGCCGCCGTGCTGATTTTTCCGTACTATCAGAGCCACTATCGCGGCGAGAACTATGCGCAGGCGGCGCGCGCCATCATCGCGCGCACGGCCGGCCACGCGCTTTACACGACGGACGTCAGTTCCAGCGGGCTGAGTGTCGCCGGTTACATAGACGCCTGGCGTTATCCGCAGTACCCGCCGCTGCAGTGGACGCCCGGGCAGTGGGAGTCCGGATTCGCCCTCGCGTATACGCCAGATCCGCAGATCGGCAAGCTCGCCGAGCGCTATTCGCTCGGCGGCAACGACCTCTATCTGCTGTGTCGCGGCGCGGCGTGCGCGGCCGCGCGCTGATTGTTCAGGCGCGGCGCAGAAACGCCAGCATGTCGTGGCCGCGCCCGGCGAGGCGAGCCGGCAGATTGAGAAATTCCGCCGCCAGCTTGCCGGCTACATAGCGCCAGCGCGGGATTCCGGATTTTTCGTGGAATTTCACGCGTGAAGTGTCTATGCGCTCAACGGTGAAGCGGCCGCGCGCGCCGAGTAGCGCAATCGAGCGCGGGTTGTAGAAGCTGATGTGACCGCCGTCTTTCGCGATGTCGAAATAGTCCCAGCGCGTTTGCATCGCGTCCACCGTCCAGCTCGCGGTATTGCCGGTGCTGAGCAGCAAGATGCCGCCGGGTTTCAGCACACGATGGCACTCGCGCAGGAGCGGCAGCGGTTCTTTCAGGTGCTCGATAACTTCGAAGAGCGTGATGGCCTCGAACGAGGCCGCATCGAAATTCACATCCGCAAGGAGCCCGGTGTGGACCGTGTGCCCGTCCGCGCGCGCGGCGGCTGCGATATTCGCCGCGGGCTCGACGCCTTCCATGCGATAGCCGAGACGGTTGCCCGCAGCCAGAAAATTACCGCGCGAGCACCCGACATCGAGCACGCGCACCTGCGCGGGCGGTCGATCGAGCAGCGCGCTGATCGTATCAAGCCGGCGGCCTGCCAGACGAAAGCGGCGCGCGGTTTCGTCCGGCGGCGGTTGATTGAAGCCGTGCTGGTCGAACTGCTGCATCGAGCGCCAGTACGCGGCCTCGTCTACGTTGCTCACGAGCTGGCCGCATTCCGCGCAGCGCCGCAGCGGACCTTCGCGGAGCACGAGCGTGGTCACCGCGAGCGGCGTCGCGCAGCCAACCGGACACGCGGTCACGTACGGCGGCGCGCGGTCAGCCATTGCTCGCCGCTTCGAGCGCCGCGGTGATCCGCGCGGCGGGGAAGTGCTGAAGGCAGTCGCTGTAGCTTGCGACGTGGCGGTCGCAGCCTTCGTTGAAGCACGGCACGCACGCCGGCGTACTCGGTTGCAGCAGAGTCACATTATTGACGCGCTGCGCGCCGAGACGTCGCCACGGATTCTGCGCGCGCGCATAACCGTGCGGCCACGGGCCCCACTTAACGGGATTGCCCGGACCATAGAGCGCAATCACCGGCACGCCAAGCGCAGCCGCCATATGCGTCGCCGCGGTATCGGGCCCGACATAGGTCCGCGCGTGCTTGAGCAGGCAGGCAGTCTGCGCCAGGCTCAACTTGCCGGCAACGTTCACGGCGCCTGGCACGGCGCGCGCGATTGCGTCAACGTAAGCATATTCCGCTATATCACCGCCGCCGGTGAACACCACGCGCATACTGCGCGCCTGCAGCCATTGCGCAGTTTCGATCCATGCTTCGGGCCGCCACATCTTGTAGTTGAACCTGGGATAAACGTGCAGCACCGCAAACGACTCGCCGAGCGCGAATGGCAGCTGCCTCGCGACTTCCCGTGCATCGGCTTCCGTCCAGGCAGCGGTGACCTCATAGCATGGCGCGATCGCGAGCACGTCGGCAAGCGCAAGATGCATGAGCACCGTATGCGTGTCGATATTGTCGAATGGCATCCACTGTTGCAGCAGCCATTTTTTCCAGCGATGCTTGGCTTGCCCGGCGACAAGCCCGACGCTGTGGCGGCTGGCGAGCCATGCGTACAGCGTCGGGCGGTCGCTTGGGACGACCGACAGAGAAAGATCGTAGCGACGGGCGATTTTCGTAAGCAGCGACAAATGCTCGTGCCAGCGCGGGCGTTCCGCTATGGTCAGTACGTGGCTGACATCAGGATTGGCGCTTAAGACGCCCGCGGTACCGGTGAACACAAGCACATCGACCGCGGCCGCGGGCCACGCGCGTTTCAGGGCGCGGATCAAGGGGGTTGTTAGCAGTACGTCGCCGATGCGGCGCGTGACGACCACCAGAATGCGGTGCGGGGGCTTCATGGCACCCATCCCCGCCCCAACCCTCCCCTTGTCCCCCCAGGGGACTTCCTTCGGGGCGAAGGGGCGGGTGAGATTAGCGCGCGCAAAGTTTTCATTTTTCCGCGCACGCCATGTAGCGGTCGACGCCGAGTTGGGCAACGGTGCGTTGCGAGGCAAGCAGGGCGTCGAGCCGCTGCTGGTTTTCCGCCAGGCGGCTGCGGTCGTTCTCGGCGTGCCACAGGTGAAACAGCGGCGCCGCGAAGCGCGCGCTCTTGTGTTTGACCCCGGCATGCAGCAGGCGGATGGCGAGGTCCGAGTCCTCCAATCCCCATCCGGAATAGGTTTCGTCCAGCCCGTTGACGCGGATGAGGTCGTCGCGCCAGACGGCGAGGTTGCAGGTTTTAACGCCTTCCCAGCGCCGGGGCCTGGATTTGCGGAATGCGCCGTCGGGCAGGGCTACGAGCGGCAGTAGACGGTTGATGTCGCGTCGCGCCCAATGGGCGAGCCACGCGCCGTTGGCCCAGGCGTGGATAGGCAACCCGTTCCGCAGCACGCGTGCAGAGAACGCCGCGCTTAACAGCACACGGTTGCCGGCGACAAACCACCCACGCTCAGCCAGGCGCTGATGCTGGGCGACGAACCGTGGCGACGGCACGCAATCGCCGTCGCTGAAGACGACATAGTCGGCGTGCGTTGCCGCCAGCGCGCGGTTGCGTATCGCCGCCGCGCGGAATCCGCGGTCTTCATGCCACACGTGAGTGACGGGAAACGAGGCGCGGGTTTTGAACGCGTCGACGATGCCCCGCGTTTCAGCGGTCGATCCGTCGTCAGCAATCAACAGCTCAAATTTCGCATCGCGCTGCGCCTGATAACCGGCAAGCACCGCGGCCAGCGCGTCCGGGCGGTTGTATGTCGTCACAATGACGGCGGTATTCACTGCCGTTTGTCGCCTAGCAGCAGCAACTTCAGATAACGGTAATACGCGCCTTCCGCGTTTGAAACCGCGAGCATGAAACCTTCGCGGCCGTCGAGAAAGCCGCCGCGCAAAACATAGGTGCGCACGAACGTCCATGCGCCGTGCGCGACCGCGCTGACAAGCGAGCCATTTTTGCCGCGCTCGAATTGCATCGCCGCGCCGGCAGTCGAGTATGCATTCATCTTGTCCAGCGCGTCTTCAAGATCGACGATTGCTTCGTGCATGAGCGACGCTCGCAGCGTGCCGACGGTGCCATCGACGATCAATCGCTCGTGCACAAGGTCGGTGGAGAAGCGCGCCGCGCCGCGCCGGAAAAGTCGCGAGACATGATCGGGCCACCAGCCCGCGTGACGCATAAAGCGGCCGCAATAGCTCGACAACCTCGGCAGCCGGTATGCTGCAAAGTTGCCGTGCGCGCGTAAAGTGTCCTCGATCTCTGCGCGCAATTCCGGCGTGAGCCATTCGTCGGCATCGAGCGACAATACCCAGTCGCCGGTAGCGAGGTCGAGCGCGCGGTTTTTTTGCGCGCCGAAGCCCGGCCAGTCCGCGGCAATCGTCACCTTGGCGCCCAGCTTGCGTGCAACGTCGGGCGTGCCGTCGGTGCTACCGGAATCCAGCACGATGATTTCGTCGGCCCAGGCGACGGATTCAAGGCAGCGCGCGATGACGCTCGCCTCGTTGCGCGCGATGATGACGACTGACAAAGTCAAAGCGGCGCCTTGTGCGGACTTGGCGACGCGGCCAGTCCCGCAAACAAGAGGCCACAGGCCCAGGCAAACAGCAAGCCCTCGGTGTGATCCATCAGCCATGAATTAAACAGGCAGCCGATGACGAAGGTGATGACGAGGCCGCGCGCAAGCACTCGCTCGGAAACGGTCGGCAGATTCCGTGCATAACGCCAGACGCAGCTGAAAAGATACAGCAGCGCGAGCAGACCCGCGATGCCTAGCTGGACGGCAATATTCAAATATTCATTGTGCGGATTCGCCGTCGGCGCGAGCGCGGTTCCCGCCACGGTTTCGGCGTACGCCTTGGGAAAACTGCCGGTGCCGCTGCCGAACAGGGGATGCGCGCGCACCAGTGCCAGGCTGTTTTCGTAAAAACCGAGCCGCAAGCCGATGGAAGAATCGGTTGCCTGACCCGGTTGCCAGTTCTTGAGCTCGTCGAGTGCCAGCGAGTATCGGTTGCCGCCTGCGCTACTCAGCATCAGCGCCCCCGCAACGCAGACAACGCCGGCAATCACTCCCAGCGTCGCCGGCCAGCGCCACACCGAATGCACGAAGTAAAGGCCTAGCGCAATCAGTATTATCTGGCCGGTGCGGCCCTGGCTTATGAATGCGACATTAAGAGCAGTAAGCACGGCGAGCGTCCACCACAGCCGGCGCTGGCGTATCGAACCGGCGGAACGCGCCAGCTGAGCGAATACCAGAGCCCCGTACGCCATCAGCATATTCTCCGTCAGGTAATATTTGAAGACCGCCGGATTGGCAAAACCAGGCAGGCCGGGATAGTCATGCTGCACGATGCCGGCCCACAATAGATACGAAAGAATCACCGTCAGTGCCACGGCGGCCGCGAGTGCGAACCATGCATACTGCCGGGCCCGCTCCGTGTTGAACAGCACGACGAATATCGGTATGAACGCCACGTCCGCGTATTTGGCGACATAGCGCAAGCCGTCGCCCGGGTAGCGAATCCCATAAGCCGTGCCGCCGACGATCAGGCCGAAAAAGGCAAGCGCTGCGAGCGCGACGCGATTGTGCACGATTTGTTCGAATCGGCGAGGATAATTCGCCGAAGCGAGCCACAAGACGAGTATCGCTCCCAGCAGTACGTTGTCGAACGCTATCGAAACGGGGATCGAAAACCCGAGCGCAATTGCACAAGCGCGTGCGCAGGATTCGGCGCGGCTGGTAAGAGTAGAAATGCGCATCTCGGCGGAAAGACCGGCGCCCATTCTACGGGATTCGCGCGGTGCTCGTAACACGCAAACTGCGGGCGGTGTTATTCGCTGCGGTACTCAGGCAGCCAGCGCGCGAGGTCTTTGCGCACCGGGTCGTCGCCGCGAGGCGCGGGCTGGCGCAACCAGTCGAGCAACTGCGCGAGCCAGGTTGCATTTTCCGAGCGCGCCTTGGCGATACGCAATTTGGGGTGCGGCGTCGGCAGGCTGTCTTCGTCGGCCGCGAGCAGTTCCTCGTATAGTTTTTCGCCCGGCCGCAACCCCGTGTAGACCACCTTGATGTCCTCGGGGCTGAAGCCCGACAGCCTGATGAGGTCACGCGCAAGGTCCGCAATCAACACCGGCTCGCCCATTTCGAGCACGAAAATCTCTCCGCCATTGCTCATCAGGCCGGCCTGCAGCACCAGTTGCGCCGCTTCCGGAATGGACATGAAATAGCGCCTGATATCGGGATGCGTGACCGTTACGGGGCCGCCCGCCGCGATTTGCTCCTTGAACTTGGGGATTACGCTGCCCGTGCTGCCGAGCACATTGCCAAAACGCACCATCACGAAGCGCGTGCGTTCCGGCTGCTGAAGCGCCTGGCACACCATTTCGGCGAGCCGCTTGCTCGCGCCCATGACGCTTGTGGGATTGATCGCTTTGTCAGTCGAAATTAAAACAAATTTTTCGACGCCATTGCGCAGCGCGGCCTCGGCAACGACGTGGGTGCCCGCGACATTGTTGAGCACCGCCTGCCAGGCGTTCTCGCTTTCCATCAGCGGCACGTGCTTGTAGGCGGCGGCGTGAAATACGACCGAGGGCCGGTGCGCCGACATTACCTCGTCGACACGCGACTGCTGCTTGACGTCGCCGATCGCGCAGATGAGCGGAATAGCCGCGTGGTTGCGGTGGAACTCCTGCTCGACGTTGTAAAGCGCCAATTCGCTCAGCTCGAACAGTACGATGGCGCGCGGATGGAAACGCGCCAGCTGGCGGCATAGCTCGCTGCCGATTGAACCGCCCGCGCCCGTCACCATGATGACGCGATCGTGTATCCAGTCCTTCAACCCCGCGGTGTCCAGCACGACGGGGTCGCGGCCGAGCAGATCGTCGAGCTCAACGTGGCGGATCTGCGAGACGGTGACGCGGCCGCTCACGAGATCGTCGTACGCCGGCACGGTCATCACTTCGAGCCCGGCGTCGGATGCGATGGACACCGCGCGGCGCCGCGCGCCGTGCGAGGCCGCGGGCATCGCGATGATGGCGTGGCGCACGCCGAGGCGCCCGGCGAACGCAGGCAGTTCGGCGATCTTGCCGAGCACGCGCACGCCCTGCAGTTGCCGCCCCGCCATCGTTGCGTCGTCGTCGAATACACCCGCGGCACGCCATTGCGGGCTGCGCACGAGCTCTTTCAACAGGGTCACGGCAGACTCCTCCGCGCCGATGATGACAACCGGCTCGCGGGCGTCGCCGCCGAAGGAGCCGATGCCATGCTCTTTCCACACGCGATACGCGAAGCGGCTGCCGCCCATGATCATGACCAGCAACACCGGGTCGAACAAAAGAACCGAGCGCGGCACGGAAATTTGCAGCATCAGGAAGAACGCCGGCAGCGCCAGAGCAGCGACCAGCACTGCGAGCACAATGCGCTTCAAATCCGGCAGGCTTGCGTAGCGCCAGACGCCGCGGTAAAGGCCGAATAGCCAGAATATCGCCGCCTTCAGCAGCACCACCCACAAGAGCGACTCGATCATCAGCCGGTTGTAGGTGGGCGGCACGTCGAGGTTGAAGCGCAGCCAGAATGCAATGACCCAGGCGGCGATGGCCGCCGCCACGTCGTGTGCGAAGGCGAGCAACGTGCGCGGATTGATATTAGGCATGTCCGGCCAAGGGCTGGGAAAACCTGCGCTCAAGCGCGACGACGATGCTGGCATAAAGAATAACCACGCTACCCAGCAGCGCGGCCTGAACGGCGAATTGCTGGCGCATGGCTGTCAGCGCAATCAGACTGCACAGCAACATCAACGCATAGTCCATGCACGTGGTTTTGCGATGCCCCCAGCCGTGCTGCACCAATCGCTGATAATAATGCTCGCGATGCGCCTGCCACACCTTGGCGCCGCGTGAAAGGCGCTTGGCCAGGGTCACCGTAGCGTCGACGATAAATGGAGAAAAAACCACGCACCCGAACCACCACGGCCAGTCGCCGCGCAGTGCGCCGGCAATATGGAATACCGCAGCCAGAAAACCCAGCGGGATGGCGCCGACGTCACCCATAAAGATCCGCGCCGGTGGAAAATTAAAGAACAAAAAGCCGAGCGCGGCGGTTGCCACTGACAAATTGACAGCGGCAAACGCAAAGTCTCCGCCGGTCATCGCCGCCACGCCGTAGCTGCCAAAGCCGATGACGGTCATGCCGCCGGCCAGACCATCGGCGCCATCCATGAAATTGTAGAGATTGATCATCCATGCGATGGCAAACGCCGCGATAGCGATTAGCCACCAGGCGTTATTACCGTGCACCAGCGCTGCAGCGGCGACCAGCGCGCTGCCGAGGTGAATGGAGAGGCGCCCTGCGACGCCGACGCTGCGCAGGTCATCGCAGAATGAAACGCCTATCAGCAGCGCCAGCGCAAGCCATAACCAGGGATCGATTTCGGGTCGGGAATAAAACCACGCGGCGCCGATGCCCCCAATAATGCCGAGGCCGCCCGTGCGCGGAACGGGCGTGGCGTGCAGAGAACGCTCGTTCGGGTGGTCAAGCGCGAATGCTGCCACGCGGCTGTGCATCAATAGAGCGACCAGTCCTGCGCTCACTATGAATGCAAGCAGCGGCGGCACAATAACGGCATAGACGATGGCTGGGATCAAAGGGTTTTTATGAGCATCCGGCGCGAATAATACCATTCGGCAGTTGCGCGCAGCCCTTGCGGCATGGCGCAGTGCGGTCGCCATCCAAGCTCGCTTCGTATCCTGCCGCCGTCGATTTCGAGCGATCCGGTCAGGCGAGTTATTGCGTCGGCCTTGCCGGCGAGCGCGCCCGCAAGTTTCAGCATCGATGTCGGCAACGGCAGCAGCCGCGCCGGTTTGCCCAGCGCAACGCCAATGCCGCGTACCAAATCCGGCGTCGACACCGCTTCATCAGCCAATAGGTAAGTCCGGCCGGCCGCGGCCGGATGGCGCACGCACAGCGTGATTGCGTCGACCAGATTGCCGAGATAAATGAGGCTGCGTTTGTTATGGATTGCGGCAAGCGGCAGCGGGACCCCGCGCGCTACCGCGCGCATCAGGCGCAGGAAATTTCCTTTGACGCCGGGTCCGTAGACGAGAGGCGGACGCAGGATGACGGTTTCCAGCGAAGACGCAGCGGCGACTGCATTGAGCGCCTGCTCGGCCTCCCACTTCGTGCGACCGTAATCGTCCTCGGGACGCGGCGCATCCTGCTCGCTATAAGGCGCGCTGGTGGTGGCTTCACCGCTGACCTTGATCGAACTCAAAAATACGAATCGCCGTGTACCGCCGGCGACCGCGGCCAGCGCCAGGTCACGCGTCAGGTCGACGTTGACGCGCCGGTATTCGGCGAGCGGGTCGCGCACGGTTTCGCGCATCACGTGCGTGCGAGCGGCCAGGTGAACAATGCAATCAACGCCCTGTGTCAGAGGGCGCCAGTCGGTGATGCCTTGTGCACCGGTGCGAATGACCGTGTCGCTGCCGCTCATGTCCGGTGGCGTCGCATGCGGATCGCGTATGACCATGCGCAGGGAAGCGCCGCCGGCACGCAACGCCGTGCACAGCCACTGACCGATAAAGCCGGTTGCGCCGGTCACCAGAACGGTTTGCACTCGCAGCCTGCCGCGTCAGGAAAACTTGCGCCAGACCGTGCGGTTGATGTGGTCCGTGTAGCTCAGGATGATGCGCAGCACTTTGTGCGAAACGTTGGGCACCGCGTAATCGGGCGGAATGCGCATCAGGCGCGCGTCGCCGCGCGGCTGGGCGAGCATCACTTCCAGCGCGGCTAGCACGGGCGCGCGCCGGACGCCGGTCATGATGACCACGCCCTCTTCCATGCCCTCGTGGCGTTCGTGCGCATCGCGAATATTAAGCGCGGGGAAATTCAGGATGGCTGCTTCCTCGGTGATCGTCCCGCTGTCCGACAGCACCGCGCGCGCCCCAAGCTGCAACGCCAGATAGTCCGTGAACGCAAACGGCTTGTGCAATTCGATGAGCGCATGCGGCTTGACGTCCAGCGCATCCATGCGCTTGCGCGTGCGCGGATGGGCGGAGAAGATGATGCGCTTGCCGTAGGTTTCGCCGACTGCGTTCAAGGTCGCGACGAGCTCGCGCAGGCGCGCCTCGTCATCGACGTTTTCCTCGCGATGCGCGCTGACCACGAAGTAGTCGAGCGGCTGCAGGCCGAGCCGCGCGCAGACGTCGGCTTGCTTGACCTGCGGCAGAATATGGTGGATGACTTCGTACATCGGGCTGCCGGTCTTGATGCAGCGGTCGGGCGGCAGTCCTTCGCGCAGCAGCAGCTCGCGCGCGCGGTCGCTGTACGGCAGATTGACGTCGCTCAGATGGTCGATCACGCGGCGGTTGATTTCTTCCGGCACGCGCTCGTCAAAGCAGCGGTTACCCGCTTCCATGTGAAACACCGGAATCTTGCGCCGCTTCGCAGCCAGCGCTGCGAAGCAGCTATTAGTGTCGCCAAGCACGAGAAACGCATCCGGCTTTTCCTGTTCGAGCACCGGATCTATTTTCAGCAGCGTGTTGGCGATGGTTTCGACCGCCGTCGCGCCCGCCGCCCCGAGGAAGTGGTCGGGCTTGCGCAGGCCCAGATCCTTGAAAAAAATCTCGTTGAGCTCGTAATCATAATTCTGCCCGGTATGCACGAGCACATGGCGCGTGTGCTGCTCGAGGCAGGGGATCACGCGCGCGAGCCGGATGATTTCAGGCCGCGTGCCGACCGCAGTGAGCACTTTAATTGGCGTCATGGCTCAAACCGTTTCCGCATAGGTATCGGGGTTCGCGGCATCATAGATATCCTGCGTCCAGAACAAGGTCGTCAGATCGGTGCTGCCGGTGTTGGTGATATTGTGGGTGTGCAGGGTCGGCATGTCCACATATTGAGGGCGCGTGCCCGACACGCGGAATTCCACGGTGTCGCCGCTAACCAGGCGGCGGACGCGAATCAGCGCGTCACCTTGTATGACCACGAAACGCTCGAGCTTGCGGCGGTGATAGTGATTGCCGCGCGTGATGCCGGGCCGCGTAGTGGACATGAAGCACTGCCCGCCGTGCAGCGTTTTGACCGCTTCGAACAGGTTGCCGCGCGCGTCCTCTTTCGTCTTCAGGTCGAACGGGTAGCGCTGCGGAAACAGGCAGGCGCGGTAGCAGTTGAAAAGATCCAGTTCCAGTTCGGACGCGAACTCCGGAATGACCTGGGTCGCGTATTGCGCCGCCATGCGCTGCAGGCCCGCGAGCACCGACGACACCCGTATCAGTGTTCCGGGCAGCCGGTTCTCGCCGCCGCTGTTGCCCTCGACACGCGCGAGAATCTCCGCCGCAACGCGCTGCGCGTGGATCAGCTCGAGTTCGCCATCCTCGATGATGCGCGGGACTTCATCGTGAGCGAGCTGATGACAGAACGTCGCCACCGCCGAGTTGTAATGAGGGCGGCCGCCTTCACCGAAAATATGCGGGATCACGAGATTGGTGAAGAGCGCGTTGGATTGGGCTGCCCATGCAGCGAGGGTCTCGGCCGCGATGCGTTTCGATTCTCCGTATGCGGAGGCGCGCGCGCTGTGCGTTGAATTGGCGAATACGATATGCGGATGCGCACCGGCCGCCGAGCACGCAGTAGCAAGCCGTGCGGCGAGGTCAATGTTGGTTTGGCGCACGGTCTTTTCATCGCCGCGGTTGGCGCCCGCCAGATGCACAATCGCCTCGACGCTGCCGGCGAATTCACGCAGCTTCTGCGCGTCATCCATGACGTCGCGGCCGGCCGCAGTTACTTCGATGGCCGGGAATGCGCGCAGGAACGCGCGCAGGTGCCACCCCAGAAAACCATGCGCGCCGGTAATGCCGATGCGAGTCAAGGCAAGTGACCGGCCGCGCGCCGGCTAATCCTTGTCACGCGCGCGCAATGCTGCGCGTATCTCGGGTAGCGTGCGCAGCAGCGTCTCCACCTTGCGCACGCTCAGGCGCTCGGTGTTATGCGAAGTATAGTCTTCGACCTCCGCCTCCCGCCGATCGCCTTCAGTGAAGTATTTGGCGTAGTTCAGGTCGCGCGTATCCATGCTGATGCGAAAATAGTCGCCGAGGTCTTTGCCCTGGCGCAATTCCTCGCGGGTCGCCAGCGTCTCGTAAATTTTCTCGCCGTGTCGCATGCCTATCGTCTTGACGGGAGCGCGCGAGCCAAACAAGCGCTTGAGCGCAGTCACCAGATCGGCCACCGTGCAGGCGGGCGCCTTGCGGATGAAGATTTCTCCCTGCTGCGCGCGTTCGAACGCGAAGATGACCAACTCGATTGCTTGCGGCAGCGGCAGAAGAAACCGCGTCATGCCGGGTTCCGTGACCGTGATCGGTTCGTTAGCCAGGATCTGCTTGACGAACAGCGGTATCACCGAGCCGCGCGAATACATCACGTTGCCATAGCGTACGCATGAGATAGCGGTGCGGCTCCCGGTGCCGCCGCGCGCGTTCGCCTGCGCGACTTTTTCCATCAGCGCCTTGCTCATGCCCATCGCATTGATCGGATACACGGCCTTGTCCGTGCTCAGGCAGACGACTTTGGAGGCGCCGTGGCTGATCGCCGATTCAATCACGTTGTGGCTGCCGATAATGTTCGTGTACACCGCCTGCATCGGGAAAAAGTCGCAGGACGGAACCTGTTTTAGTGCGGCGGCATGAAACACGAAGTCCGCGCCTTGCATCGCCTGGTCGACGCTTTCTCGGCTGCGCACGTCGCCGATGAAGAACTTGAGCCGGCGATCTTGATGCTCGATGCGCATCATTTCCTGCTTGAGCTCGTCGCGGCTGAAAATCCGGATTTCACGCACGCCGCGCTTGAGCAGCGGCGCTACCACGGCCTGGCCGAACGAGCCGGTGCCGCCGGTGATCAGAGCAACTTTATTTTTGAACGGATTGGCCATAGTCAATTGAAAAAAACCCACGGATTCGCGGATGATGGTAAGTGATCAGTTCGCGCCGCCGGCGGCCATATCACGCAGCCAGGTTTCCAACTGAGAGATAAGCGGGTCGCGCGCAAAACACGATTCGTAGTATTCACGTCCGGATTGTCCCATGCTTGCGCGTTCGGCATCGGTCATGCGGTGGAGCGCAAGGATATTGTCTGCCAGCGTCTGCGGCTCTTCGGCCGGGCCGGCCAGCCCCGCTCCCGCTTCAGTCACGATACGCGCGCCCTCGCCGTCCAGCATCGCCACGATGGGCCGCCCGCACGCCAGATAGGATTGTATCTTACCCGGGATGGTGAGCGCGAAAATCGGGTCGCGCCTGAGCGTCACCAGCATGACGTCGGCGCGGCGGAAAAAATGCGGCATGGTCTCGAGCGGAAAAGCGCCGAGCAGGTGAAAGCTGCTCTCGAGTCCGCGCTCGCGGATGCGGGTGTCGACCCAATCGAGCATGCGGCCGTTGCCGAGCACAATCCAGTGTATCGACTGCTCGGATCTCAGTTTTTCCGCGGCCGCAAGGATACCGGCGAAATCCTGCGCGGCGCCGATGTTGCCGGCGAACATGACGCGAAAGCCCGGCGGCAGCATCGGCAGCTTGAGGCCGGAGCCTGCGTCCGGCACATCGGTGTAAACAGTCTCAGCCCAGCTCGGCAGATAGCGGATGCGGTCCGCTGGAACCCCCATGCCCGCTATGCGCGGTATGAAGCCGCGCGATTGCACGAGTATCAAGTCGCAATAGCGATAGATGGCTTGCACCAGGCGCCTGATCAGCGCCAGCAGCGGCTTCGAGCGCACGGCGCCCGCGGCGGCCAGGCTTTCCGGCCACAGGTCGAGCACCCAAAGTGCAAGCGGCGCGCGCTTGAGCCACCGCAGCACGATGGCAGGCACGGCGACCGTGATCGGTGACGGCTCGAATGCGAATATTACATCGAAGCGGCCGCGGCAGCGCCAGGGTGCGAGCAGGCTCGCGCTCAGCGCGAACGATAAATAATTCAGCGCAAGCATTAGAGCACCGCCCTTGCCGCGCGGCAGCAGCGGGCAGCGGATAACGTCGATGCCGTTCCATTGTTCGCGCCGGCGTTGCCCCGCTTCATAGCCGGCGAAGAATTCGCCGCCGGGATAATTGGGGATGCCCGTGACCACCGTGATGTCGTGGCCGCGCGCTTTCAAAGCGCAGGCGAGATCGTTGATGCGGAAATTCTCGGGCCAGAAGTACTGAGTGACGATGAGAATTTTCACGCTTGGGGCAGATGCGGTCGGCGCATGGGTCTCTGCGTTAGTGCGAGACAGGATGGAATGGCCATTTTACCAAGCCCGGCTTTATCGCCGTCGAATTCTGCCGTCATTTTTCTGCGACTGCCAGGCGCGCGCGCACGCGGTCGATATGCGCCGCGTGGACCGCGAATACGTTCGGCGCCTGTTCCCATGCACGCGCCTGTGGCGTGAGTGTATTGGTGTCGGCATGATACAGCGCGAGCTGATAGCCGCGTTGGCGCAGCCACGCGGCAAACTCGTCTTCGCTTACACCGTAGGCGCGGGTAGAGCCGTTCAGTTCCAGCAGCCACACAGGAGGGCTGGCCGCGGCCAGCAGTTGCACTGCGCCGCGCAGCGCTGCCGGCTCGTAGCCTTCGATATCCATCTTGGCCATGGCCAGCGGCGCTCCCGCAAGAATGTCGCCGGCGATGGCGTCCAGTGTGGCGCGCTTTACGCGAACCGTCGTCCGCTGTCCGTCAGTGACAGTTACGACGCGATTCATGGTGTCGGCATCGGCGAGAAATTC
The DNA here is from genome assembly GCA_025363575.1 of Betaproteobacteria bacterium. Next base: position 31,206 of record JANYDM010000193.1, read on the forward strand.
GACTTCACCTGCGGTCTCGCCGACGGCAATGTTAAGGCAGGTGACCCCGGCCAGCCGGTTGAGCGCGATGTTTTCGCTCAATCGCGCGTAGGCGCGGGCGCCGGGCTCGATCGCAATCACCTGGCCGTTGCCGACGAGAGATTTCGCGAGCAGGGTATAGGTGCCGACATTGGCGCCGACGTCGAGAAAATTATCGCCACCCCGCAAATAGCGACGCATGAAACCCATTTCGTCATAGTCGGGCATGCCGTTGCAATACAGGACAGCGCTCGCCGCGGTGCTGTCGGGATGGCAGCGCAATGTCATGCCGGCATAGGCGATGTCCAGCGGCCGCCGTGTTGCGCGCTTGCGGATCTGCCAGCCCACGGCGCGCGCAACTGCGGCGATGCGCCGGCCGCGATTGGCCGGGTGGCGCCAGATATAAGTCAGTGTGTCGGTGAGTTGCACAGTTAGTTTTTGCGAACCAGATCCCCGGCAAATGCGGCGTACTGCGGGCCGATGACACGCGCCGAAAATTCATTATTGACCAGCGCCCGCGCGCGAGAACCCGCACGTTGCCGGCTCGTTTCATCGCGCAGGGAGACGATTGCCGCTGCGAGCGCAGCTACGTCGTTGCCGGCGACGACCAGTCCCGCACCGGTTGCGGCTACGCGGTTGGCAACACCAACCTGATTGCTCACGATGACCGGCATGCCGGCGGCCATCGCTTCGACCGTGGACAGGCTGAAATTTTCGTGCAATGACGGAAGCACGAATACGTCATGCGACTGCCATGCCTTCAGCTTGGCGGTGTCGTTGAGATGGCCGGCAAAATCAACGGCTGTGCTGATGCCCAGATCACGCGTCAGATGGCGAAGCTCATCGACAAACCGTGCTTCGCCATCGCCGGCTATGGTCAAACGCAGGTCCGGCATCCGCAATTGGGCGACGGCGCGCAGCAACGCGGGCACGTTTTTTACCGGATGCAGGCGCGAGAGGAACAAAAGGCGCAAGCCGGTGCCGCCGTCTCGATGCGGAACAGCTTCCGGTGGTGTAACCGCGAGCGGTATTTGTCGCAATGTCGCTTCGATGCCGAGCGCACTCAGGCCGCGCGCCTCCAGTTCTGATGTCACGTGAACGTAGCGGGCGTGCGCCAGGTGCGTTCTTTCAATGAGCGCGAGGTAGGGCGCTTTTTTCCAGCGCTTGTGCGCGAGACTCCACGGGTCGAACACACCGTGCGGCGTGATAGCGTAAGGCACGCCGGCGCGCCGCGCCTCCACGACCGCACTATGCAAAGCACCCGTGAACGGCACATGAAGATGCAGACCGTCATAATCAGCCGCATGCCGCCTGAGCCAGCTTCGCAAGTGCGCGGATGCAAACCATCCGCGCGGGAACGAGCGCTCGAAATAATGCACGCGCACGCGGCCATCGATAGCGGGTTCCTGCTCGCCGGTTTTGAGTTCGGCGGCGCCATTTGCAGTAGTAGTGGCTACCTCCACTTCCATGCCGCTTTCGGCTTGCATGCGCGCGATGTTGCGCACGGCCTGCACCGGCCCGCCATAGGCGGCAGCAAAATAAGGAATGACGTGGAGGATTTTCAAGCGTGCGCTCAATACCAGGGGCAGGCAGGCGGCGGTGCGCCGCGTTCAACCGCATTGAAGCTGTCGAGCATATAGCGCGCCGCCGTTGCAGGCGCAAGAAGGGCGCTCATGGCGATCGCGCGGTTGCGTGCAGTGTCCAGCAACGCGGGGTCCTTTGCGATACGCCTGATGAGTGCGGCGAGCTCGTCAGGGCGGGCGGGATCGAACACGAAACCGGCTTGCTGTTTTTGCACCATGGCGGCGGCGCCGGTCGCGCTGCTGACCAGCACCGGCACACCTTGCAGCAATGCTTCGTTGACCGTGACCGACCAGCCATCGAAACGGCTGGGGACGATCAGCGCATCGTAGTCCGTGATGACACGCTGTGTTTCCCCGAAGGGAATTGCACCGCGATAGCGTATACGCGGATCGGAGGTCGGCGACTCGCGCGCATCGCCGGGCCCGTAAATATCGAGGCTGACGGCGCAATTCGCGCGATCCAGTGATGCTACGGCTTGCATGGCAATATCCAACCCCTTGCGATGTATCAGGCTGGCGACGAAGGCCAGGCGCAAACTGGCGCCGCCGCTGCGTTGGGGTTTTGTGAGGGGCAGTTGCGGCACAAAATAACCGAAAGGGCAGATAGCCCGCGGCCGGAATCCGGCGCGCGTGAACTGCGCGACTGCCTTGGGCGAGATCGCGAACAGCGGCGCTACCACGCGGCCGAACACGAGTCCCGCGAGCCGCCACATGATTTTTCGCAGGTGTATCTTGAGTTGGCCGACGGCGGGGTTTTGCTCACGCAGTAAGCCGTCGGCCGTGTCCGCATAAGGCTCCGACATCAGCGCCAGACGGCAGCCGCGATAGCGCGCATACAGCATCAGCGCGAGCAGCCGCTTGTCGGCCCATATGCCGCAAAACAAATGGCAGGCGTGACCGTGCGCGCGTATCAGCTGGCGGCCAAAAGCAAACCAGCCGCGCGCCGGCAGCGGCGTCACGGCAAGGCCGGCGAGATCGGGCGCAGTCCAGCCTTGCGTGCGCCGTTCGGTGATTTCATCGCGCGCGCTGACAATGAGCAGCTCGACCGCCGGCAGCGCGGCGAACGCGCGCAAAGTCCACGCCTGATGTTCGGTCAGTATGCTTTGCCAGTTGACGATACGCATCGCGTCAACCCTCACCGGCCAAAAAGCCGGCGAGGCGCGGCGCGAGAAGCGCGGGTGAGCAGGCTTGCTGCGCCCGCAGGGTGCCGCGCGCGGCAATCGCCGCCGCATGCTGCGTATCCGCGGCAATCTCAATCAATACTTGCGCGAGCGCGTCCGGTGTCTCTTGGGTCAGCAATACTGCCGCCTGCGGCCCGAAAAAATCCGCGACGTCGCTGACCGGAGTCGAGACTACGAGCAAACCCGCGGCGGCGTATTCGAGCACCTTGGACGGAAACGTAGTTCCGCTCATTTCGTGGCTGGACAGGTTCAGCATCAGTCCGACATGGCAACCAGCGAGCAGTTCGAGATACATGGCACGCCCGGTCAATCCGGTAAACACGACCCAATCGCCGCTCCGCCGTGCGAAGTCTGCAAGCTCGGCCTGCATGGGTCCGTGGCCTGTGATCACGAAGCGCAACCGGGCGGCGAGTTCCGGATCAGATTTCATAAGCACCGTTGCCGCATTCATAAAGAGCCGGCATCCGCGCTCCTCATGCAGCGTGCCCCCGAGCATGACGACTAGCGGCGAGCGCGTCCAGTCGGCGGTCGCCGGCAGCACGGGCAGCATGCCGTACCAGATGATGCGATGGCGGATGGAAGTTTGCGTCGCGAGTCGGCTGTTCGCGAGCAGCACGCCGCGATTGCACAGGCGATCGAACAGCCACCGTTTGCAACGATCGGCGAGGCGGCCGCCGGCGCTGCGCCCTATGCTTACGCAGCCGTCTTCCAGGTCGAGAAAGCAGCGCATGCCCAGCACGCGTGCCAGCAGCAGCGCCGGCAGATAGTGCCACAGCCGGTTGTACGCTATGAGGGCAGTCGCACCATCGGCCTGCGGCAGATTGTGCAGGCGCCAGATGAGTCCGGCCGTCGATAGCGCGGAAACGAGATGAGTAGACCAGCGCGTATGCACAAAGCGTGCATAGACCACAGTGACACCGTCCGTGCGCTGTGCTCGCGCGGGATGCGCATCGCCGCTCCCGTTCTGGCGCCCGCGGCCCAGGCTCAGCACGCTCGCGCGATGACCGGCGTGCCGGAGCGCGCGGCAGAAGTTGAACACTTTTTGCGTAGCGGCGAGATTGGCCGTGTCTATGCTGCGCAGGCGCCGTGTCGTTTCATCGAGCGCGCCGCACAAATACACGATGCGCATGTCAGGCGTAACGCAGCGGAACGCTGTGCGGCCAGCGCCGTTGCGCCAGCAGCACGGCGTAGAGCAGTGTCAGCGAGATCGCGAGTTTGGCCGGCCATGCGCCCGCGAGCCATTTTTCCGCAATCAGATGCGCGATGTT
>JANYDM010000016.1 GCA_025363575.1 Betaproteobacteria bacterium
GCCGCCGCCGCCGGCTGGTCGGCATGGCATCAGTTTCGACTCGCCCAGCGGCCCGAATACGTGCTGATCAACCAGACCGCGCAGCACGATTACGACCTCGCGTTCAAAATGAGCCTCAAGCTCGCCGAGAAGAAATCGGGCATCGAAAACGCGCTGGTGCTGCTCGCGGCGCTGCCGCCGGGCAAATCGATCGAAGAAACTGCGGCCGGACTCTTCGAGCAACTGCGGGTCGGCGCGCGCCGGAACGGCCGTGGCATTCTCTATCTCTACAGCGCGCAGGAAAACGTCTTGCGGGTGCTGGTCTCCTACGATCTCGAAGGCGATATCCCCGATGCCTACTGCCGCCGCCTCGAAGAAGCGGCAAAGACATACATGCTCTCCGAAGTGCCGCAGGATTTCATTTCCGAATTGATCATAACGACCAGCCTGCGCGGCATGGGCTCGAAGGATGCGGCCGCGGCGCCGGCGCGACCGCGTTGGCCCAGCAATGATTTTCTGGCGGGAGGCGGGGGCGCACTGGTCGCCGGTTACGGCAAGGGGCTCGCCGACTACCAGCGCGCGATCCGCAGCCTGCCGGACGCCGACCTCAAGGAATATCTGCCGTCGGCGGATGCGAAGTCGACAATGGAGCGGTATCTTTCATCGCTGGCCGCCGGCATCGGCGATCCGCGCCTGCCGCTGCTGACGGAAGGCAGCCGCATTTTCCGCGCCGTAGTTCCGCGCAATAATGCGCAACAAATAAGAATCCATCAATACTTCACGGCCGCCCTGCCCTATCGTCTGATTTTCTCCGGCGATCTCGGTCTCGCTGTGCCGCAACCGAATCACTCGAATCTCCCTTTCGTGCTCCGGCGCGGCACGGACAAGCTGTGGTACGTGGACGAAGCCAAAGCGTGGACGTATTTTCATCGCTTCGAAGACAATGTAAATTTTTACGTCAAGTACTCGGATAATCCGTTCCTCGCGTCCCTGCGAGAGTTAAAGCTGCCCAATATTGAACAGGCCATCTACGGGAATCATGCACAAACACCGGCCTTGCCTGTGTATCCGTACTCGCTGGCCGCGGAAATACAGGCGCGCGAAGACTTTATCCGCGCCGAACCCCAAAACGCAGCAGCGCAGGCAGCGCTGGGCGATTTGTACCTGTTCGAAATGAACTGGCTTACGAAAGCGATTGCGCTGTACGAAAAAGCGTCCGCCCTCGCACCCAACGAGCTTGCGTACCACTGGCGCCTGATGGATCTTTATCTCAACGCCTCGCGCGCCGACAAGTCGCTCGCCGAGCTCAAGTTCTTAGCGGAACGCCTGCCCGCCGACCGGCAGACGCAGGTCTGGTATCGCCAATACCGCGAAGAGTACGATTTCAGCGGTCAATGAGCACCTGGCGGACCGCGTCACGGGCCCGATCCCGGAATCACTTCCGGCATTTGACAGGGTCGATGTCCGTTATCATACTTTTCCGCCAGCGCAATCGCGCTGCCATTGTTGCGGCCCGTGCGGACCGCTCAGTGAATAGGGAGGCGTCATGCAACCACTTAGATTTTTCGCTGCCGTATGCGCGCTCGCGCTGCTGTCCGCCGGCATCGCGCAGGCGCATGAAGACGACAAGCTCGGCAAGGTCACGTTTCCGACGTCTTGCGATCCCAAAGTGCAGAGCGAATTCGAAAGCGGCGTCGCAATGCTGCATTCGTACTGGTTCAATTACGCCGGCAAGACTTTCAAGGCAGTGCTGCAAAAAGATCCGGGTTGCGCGATGGCGTATTGGGGAATTGCGCTCGATTTGCTCGGCAACTCGCTGGCGTCCGCGCCGCAGGCAAAAGACGCGCAAGCAGCTTGGGCGGCACTGGAGCAGGCGCGCGCCGCGGGCGCGAAAACGCAACGCGAGCGCGACTGGATCGAGGCGATCAGCAATTACTTTCGCGATCACGACAAAGTGCCGGTCGATGCGCGGCTGGCCGCCTATAACAAAGCGATGGAGCAGATAACGCTACGCTATCCAGAAGACTACGAAGCGAAGGTATTCTACGCGCTGACCCTGCAGGCGTCGGCGTCGAAGTCCGACGTTACTTACGCCGCGCAGATCAAATCCGCCGCCCTGCTGGAACAACTCTATGAGCAGAATCCGCAGCATCCCGGGGTATCGCATTTCCTCATTCATGCTTACGACTACCCGCCGCTCGCGGAAAAAGGCATTGCCGCCGCACGGCGCTACGCGAGTATCGCGCCCGCCGTACCCCACGCGCGCCACATGCCGTCGCACATTTATTCGATGGTCGGGATGTGGGAAGACTCGATCACCTCGAACATGGCATCGCTCGAAATCCAGCCCGATTACTATCATGCCTACGACTTCGCCGTTTACGCCGCCCTGCAACTCGGCCAGGACGCCAGGGCCAAAGCAATGGCCGAGAAGTCAGCGAATACGCCCGTGCGCGGAGATCGCCCGACCGGGGTCGCCATTCATATGGCGCCCGCCGCGATATCCGCGCGGCTGGTGATAGAACGCGGGGATTGGGCAGGCGCCAGCAAGTTGACGGCAATTTCGACGCCCTATCCCCCGGCGGACTCCCTCAACCGGTTTACGCGCGGCCTCGGCATGGTGCGCAGCGGCGATGCGGCCGGCGCCAGGCGCGAACTCGCGGCGATGGAGACGCTGCGCCTCACGCTGCAGAAATCCGACCAGTCGTATTGGGCCGACCGCACCGAAGAGCAAATGCTGGCGGTGTTGGCGTGGGTGGCGTTCGTAGAGGGCGATCGCCCGCAAGCCGAAAAACTGATGCGCGCCGCCGCCAACAACGAAGACGGCAGCGTGAAGAACGTGTTGATGGAGAACCGCCTCTATCCGCTGCGCGAGTTGCTCGCCGATTTGCTGCTGGAAATGGGCCAGGCGGCGCCCGCGCTGCGCGAATACGAAACAGCGCTGACGGATTACCCCAATCGCTTTCGCGGCTTTTACGGCGCGGCGAGCGCGGCGGAAGCCGCCGGCGATCGTCAGAAAGCGGCCGGCTACTACGGCAAGCTGCTGTTGCTGGCGAAAGATGCGGATTCCCCGCGCGTGGAAATCGCTCGTGCGCGCAGCTACCTTGCACAAAAATGAGCGGATCGCGGTCCGCTACCGATGAATCGGCAATTTAAGGAGCCCGACATGCAACCCCATAAATTACTTGTGGCAGTCTTCGCGATTGTGCTGCTGTGCCCCGCACTGACCGTTGCGCACGACGACGACGAAGTCAAAGGCAAGCTTGGCAAAGTCTCGTTCGAAAATTCATGCGACCCCAAGGTGCAGGCCCTGTTCCAGCGCGGGGTCGCGATGCTGCATTCGTTTTGGTACAGTGCCGCCGAAAAAACGTTCCGCGACGTGCTCGCGCAGGACCCGACATGCGCGATCGCGACGTGGGGTTTCGCGTCGATCATGATGTCGAACCCGCTCGCCGGCAACGGCGCCTCGGCCAAGGGCGCCGAGCAGTCGCTCGCGATGTTGGAGCAAGGCCGCAAGATAGTCGCCAAGACCCAGCGCGAGCGCGATTACATCGAGGCGGTCGCCGCGTACTACGAAGACTGGGGGAATCGCCCCGAGCGCGCGCGTCAGCTTGCGCGCGCAAAAGCGTACGAGTCGCTCGCGGCGCGCTACCCGCAGGATGACGAAGCGCAGATTTTTTCCGCGCTTTATATCGCCGGCACACAATTGCAATCCGACCAGACCTACGCGGCGTACCTCAAAGCGGCGGCGATCCTCGAAAAAGAATTCGTCAAATACCCGGATCATCCGGGTGTCGCGCACTATCTGATTCACAGCTATGATGCGCCGCCCATCGCGCAGCAGGGCCTGAGGGCCGCGCGCCTATATGCCGGCATCGCGCCGGAAGCACCGCACGCGCTGCACATGCCATCCCACATCTTCACGCGCGTCGGCGCATGGGAGGAGTCCGCCGCGACCAACGCGCGTTCGGCGGACGCTGCGAGAAAAGGCGGCGAGCCCGACGAGGCTTATCACGCGAGCGACTACATGACGTACGCCTATCTGCAGCTCGCGCGTGACGGCGATGCGCGGCGCGTCATACAGGAGGCGCTTAAAGTCACCGGCATCACACCCTCGCGCAATACGGCGCCGTACGCAGTCGCGGCAATGGAGGCGCGCTACGCCTATGAGCGCGGCGCGTGGCAGGAAGCGATGCAATTGCCGGTGCACCCGACGAAGTTCCACTATCCGGACGCCATCACTTACTTCGGCCGCGCATTGGGCGCGGCGCGCAGCGGCAATGTTGCCGCCGCGCAACAGGAGGCCACGCAACTCGAAGCGCTGCATAAAGCGCTGCAGTCCGAGAGCAACAACTACTGGGCCAACGAAGTCGAAATCCAGCGCCTGGCAGTCGCCGGCTGGATATCGCTCGCGCAGGGCAAAGCGGACGACGCCGTTAAATTCATGCGCGCCGCCGCCGATATCGAAGATAAAAGCGAGAAGCACATCGTCACGCCCGGCCGCCTCGTGCCCGCGCGCGAATTGCTCGGCGACATGCTGCTCGAACTCAAGCAGCCGGCCGCCGCGCTCAAGGAATACGAAGCGTCGCAAACACGCGAACCCAACCGTTTCCGCGGCTTTTACGGCGCGGCACGCGCGGCGGAAGCCGCGGGCGACAGACAGAAGGCAGCTGACTACTACGCGAAGCTGCTCGTCCTCGCGAAAAACGCCGACGGCGCGCGGCCTGAGCTCGCGCGCGCCAAATCATACGTGGCGCAGCGATGATTTTTAAAACGCTTGCTGCCGCTGCGTTCGCATGCGCGGCAGTGGCCGCGCCGCCCGCCCTCGCTGAGCCGTTCGAGACAAACCCAAACGCGTCCGCCAACGACAGCGACTACGCCGCCGGCAAGCTGGCGATGGAAAAGAAGAACTGGCCCGAGGCCGCCAAGCGTTTTCAGCAGGCGGCGCTGCGCGATCCGGACAACGCCGACCTGCAAAACTATCTTGGCTACACGCACCGCAACCTGAAACAGTTCGATCTCGCGTTCAAGTACTACAAACACGCGATCGAGTTGAGCCCGCGACATCGTGGCGCTCATGAATACATCGGCGAGGCGTATTTGATGGTGGGCGACCTTCCCAATGCAGAAAAACATCTTGCCGCGCTGCGCGGCATCTGCCTCTTGCCGTGCGAAGAGCTCGATGACCTGGAAAAGGCCGTTGCCGCCTACCGCGCGAAGAAGCGCTGAGCCGGCACGGCACCTTCGCGCCTAGAAAGACGGGTAAACGATGAGGCCTTTGCCGAGCGCGAACGATTGGTGCCGGAATTCGCCGTGACGGGGAAAATCGCGTATTTCGATCAGGTACGGCACGTTCAGGATCAACTGATGGGTTAGATCGAGCGCGGCCTGCCTGCTTTGCGTGATGACGAAAGTCGGGTGGTTCTCCAGCGTCAGAGCCACGAACTCATAGCCGAACTCGAGCACGAAGCGATTGACGGCCTCGACCACGCCGAAATTCCAGTGTTGAGCCTGCACGTGGTTCGTATAGTCGTGCCCCGCGATGAAGCCGTGCTGCCGGACTTTCGGCGCATAGGTAACGAGGTCGTTGTACGCTGCCTCGACGGTGTGCATGCCATCAATGTAAATCCAGTCGAGCTGGCCGTCGCCGAAAAAAATGGCGGCGTCTTCTGAATAATCGCGGTGCACGCTGACGCTGCCGCCGTCGATTTGCGCGCGAAAGCGCGCCCGCACTGCTTCAAAACGCGCGTCCTGCTCGCCGGCCGGGACATTGTTCAGGTCCTTCGCGTAATCGGCGCGGTCCTGGTGCTCCCACGGATCGATCAAGTGCAGCTTTTTCGGTTTCGCTTCGTCGAGGATGGCCTGCGAAAAATCGCCGTTCGCCACGCCTATCTCGGCCACCTCGCCGCCTCCCGGCAAAAAGCGCAGGATTTGCGTGCGCGTGGTTGGACACACCAGCATTTGAAGTTACTCGTTCAGAATCGTGATAATCGATCGAACATACCGGAAATACCGCTTGATTGCCAATTTGCCGGCGCGACTACGCCGGGCGCACCTCCACTGTAACGTCGGACGCGAGCGCCTTGATCACCGCTTCGAACGCAGCGACTGTCGCCAGCATGTCGGACGCGGGAATCGGAAACAGCGCGCGGCCCTCAATCGCGTCGGCGAACACTTCGAGTTCAATGCGCAGCGCATCCACCGGTTCGAGCATCAGGTGCTGCGGTTTGGCGTTGCTTTTGTGCAGCACCAATTCGTGCTCGCCGAGCGACTCGGCCGATCCTTTATCGCCAAACACGTGAACGCGCCAGAAAAACGGCGTTGCGCGAACAGTGGCGATAGTGCCGCTCACGCCGTTGGCAAACTCCAGCAATACGGTGGCGGTGTCGCGCGGCACCGGCGGCGCCTTCTGCACGATCAACTGCCCGCGCACACGTTTCACCGGCCCTATGGTGTTGATGAACGCATCGAGGATATGCAGTCCCGCGCCGGTCATGCCGCCGCCCGGTGATTCGGCGGGCGAATCGCGCCAGGTGCCAGCGGTATTGTTGGAATGCTCGTTGCTGAAATGCCCTTCGACGTGCAGAACCTCGCCCAGCTCGCCCGACTTCGCGATGCGCTTCAACTCCTGCATCGACGGCCACAGCCGCCGGTTGTGACCGACGCCGAGCACCACGCCGGCCTTGCGGCAGGTCTCGACCATCGCCGCTGCGTCCGCCAGGTTGAGTGCAAGCGGCTTCTCGCAAAACACCTGTTTGCCGGCGCGGGCACTCGCCTCCACCATCGGGCGGTGCAACGAATGCGGTGTCGCCACGACCACCGCATGAATCGCGGGATCGGCGAGCACCCCGGCGAGATCCGCGCAAAGCGCGAAGCCGTGCTTGGCGGCGAAGTCGCGCAACTTCTCGGGCGCGGCATCGACGCCGCGCGTGAATTGTATGCGCTCGCTCTTGCCCTGGATCGACTCGACGAAATTCTTGCCCCAGCGGCCAAGGCCGACGATTGCTGCGTTTATCATGATATTTTCGGATTACGTGAGGCGGTAGACGCGCTGCGCGTTGTCGTGAAACACGGCGCGGCGGGCGTGTGCGTCAAGATGCGCCGTGCATTCCTGCATGACGGCGATGATGCGGTCGTAAGTGGTCCACAGTTTTTCTATCGGGTAGTTGCTGCCGTAGATGCAGCGCCCGGCACCGAATATCTCAAGCGTTTCTTTGACCACCGGTTGCCACAGCTTCACCGAGCACTCGTGCGCGAAAGTGCCGAGCCCGGAGAGTTTTACGCAGACGTTGGCGCAATCCGAGAGTTTCTGCATGCCCGCGCGCCACAGCGCCCAGCCTGCAGGGCTGCGGTCCTCGAGCATACCGGCGTGCAACAGCACGAACGTGACACCCGGAAAGTTCCTGGCGAGCTTCGCTGCATCGTCCATCTGTGCGGCGAAGACCTGCAATTCGAACACGAGGCCGCGTTTTTCCAGCTCGCGCAACCCTGCCTGCCACGCGGCATCGTTCATCAGATCCGGCCGCGCGGCAAATCGATACAGCGGTTTTTCGTGCCAGTGCAATTGCTGGCGTATACCGCGCAAATTGGCGCACGCCATTTCGCGGTCCAACGTCCGCGCGACATCCGGTGCGGCGAGGTCCGCATAGCCGACGATGCCGTGCGGAAAGCCGTGCGCATCGGCGACCGACTGCACCCACTCGACTTCATCGACTTCGCGGCCGGGCGCGACGTTGATCTGGATGTATACCGATTTCACGACGCCATGCGGCGCCATCTCGCCAATCAATTCATCAACGAGATAATCCTGGCGCAACGCTGCATAGTCGCCGAAGATGCGCGGCACCGGCGGCCCGGCGAGCCACGGCACTTCTTTGACGCGCCAGATATGGTGATGCGCGTCGATGATCGCTTCAACCATCGCGCGCGCTCACTCCGGCTGGATGCCGGCCTCCTTGATCAGGCGCGCCCAGCGCACGAGTTCGCTTTTGATGAACTCGCCGAATTGTTCGGCGTTCATAGGCGCGGGATCGAGATTGACCGCCGCAAAGCGCGCTTTGACTTCCGGGGACGCGATCGCCCGTAACGCAGCATCCTGCAATTTGACGATCACGTCGCGCGACGTGCCGGCGGGCGCGAGCAGGCCGTACCACGTCGACAGGTCGAATCCCGGCAGTGTTTCAGCGATGGCGGGCATATCGGGCACCAGCGGCGAGCGGTCTTTCGACGTGATGCCGAGCCCCTTCAACCGGCCCGCCTTGATTTGGGTCAACGCCGCCGCGTAATCGGCGAACACCAGCTGGACCTGGCCGCCCATCAAATCGACCACCGCCTGCGGCAGGCCCTTATACGGCACGTCGATGATTTTCGCGCCCGCCAGCGACTTCAGCATCGCGTTCGACACCTGTGATGCGGCCGAACCGTAACCGGCCGTCAGCTCGCGCGTTTTGGCGTAGGTGATGAACTCCTTCAGATTGTTAGCCGGAAATTCCGGCTTGACCATCAGCATCAATGCGCTCGAGCACAGCCGGGCGATCGGCGTGAAATCCCTGACCGGATCGTAGGCGAGCGTTTTGAAGAGGCTCGGGTTCGCCGCGTGCGTGGTGTTGGTGGGGACGATCAGCGTGTAGCCGTCGGGCACGGCGCGCGCGGCCTCGGTCGCCGCAATCGAGCCCTGCGCGCCGCCCCGGTTGTCGATGATGAAATTCTGGCGCAGGTCTTCCTGCAACTGCTGGCCGATGATGCGCGCGATCAGGTCCGGCCCGCTGCCGGCCGGAAATGGCACGATGATTTTGACCGCGCGGTTCGGATAGCCCTGCGCCGCCGCGGTCGCGCAGACGAGCAGCAACACCAGCATGCCGATGACTTTTTTCACAATGCCGCCCCCTCGCCGTGCAACGTTTCCGCAGCAGAATAGCATACCGCCGCACGCGCAAAACCGGCGCGGCACCGATAGCGCGGAAGTCATAGAATGTCGGCAACCGCAATTTCACGGGACTGGAAAGGCGACGATGGACACACGCGATCTCTACGAGCGCGGACTCAAGCTGCGCAAGGAATTGTTCGGCGCCGGGGCGGTCGACAAGCGCATGCAGGAGTTCGGCGAATTCGGAGCACCCCTGCAACAAATCATTAACGCCTATATCTACGGCGACGTGTGGCAGCGCACCGCTCTGTCCGCACAACAGCGCAGCCTCGCGATGCTGGGCATCACGGCAGCTGGCAATCACGCCAATGAATTTCGCGTGCATGTGCAGGGCGCGCTCGCGAACGGCTGCACACAAGAGCAGATCCAGGAGGTGCTGCTGCTGGTCGCGATGTATTGCGGAGTGCCGGCCGCGATCAACGCGCACCGCATCGCGCTGGAGGTTTTCAAAACGAAAGCCGCCGGCAGCTGACTGCGCAGGCGGTGACGCTGCCGCCCGTGTGCGCGGCTATTTCACCGTCACGCCGGCGGATTTGACAATATCGCCGATCTGCTTCGTCTGCTCGCGCCGGAACGCGTCGAGCTCCGCGCGCGTGCTGCCGACCAGATCGAGTCCCAGCCCGCGCAACTGTTCGGCGAATTGCGGCTCTTTCACCGACTTGGCGATCTCCGCGCTCGCTTTGGCGAGCACTGCTTCCGATGTGCCAGTGGGAGCAACCACGCTGTACCAGCCGAGCGTCTGGTAGCCGGGCACCGCTTCCGAAATCGGCGGCACTTCGGGCAGCAGCGCATTGCGTTTCGGACCGGTGACGCCGAGCGCGCGCACGCGTCCCGATTGCACGGCGCCGAGCACCGCCGGCACAACGCCGTACGTAAGATGGACTTCTTTGCCCATGGTCGCAGCGAGCGCCTCGGCCACGCCTTTGTACGGCACATGCAGCATCTCGGTGCCCGTCAGCCGGGTGAACAGCACGCCCGATAAATGTTCGGAAGCCCCGGTCCCCGCAGAGCCGTACTGCAGCGGCGTCTTTTTCGCATAGTCGATCAGCTCGCGCACTGTCTTCGCCGGGATTTCCGGGTTGACCACCAGCACGAACGGCACGGTGCCGATCAGGCTGACCGACGCGAAATCCTTGCTCAAATCGAATTTCACATTCGGATAGATGGATGTCGCCACCAGCAGTTGCGACGTCAATATCATCCACGTATAGCCGTCCGGCACCGTGCGCAGAACAAGATCAGCAGAGAGAATGCCGGCGACGCCGGGCCGCGCATCGACGACGATGCGCTGGCCCCAAGCGCCGAACAAGCGATCGGCCAGCGCGCGCGCAACGATGTCGGGGCCGGAGCCCGGCGCGCTGCCGAGCACCAGGCGTATCGGCTTTTCCGGAAAAGGGGTTTGCGCTGCGTGCAACACAGCAACGTTCAACAACATCGCGCAGACGATCGCCGCCGCCGGTTTGAATAGACGCATCGGGAAACTCCTCCGGTTATTGCTGCTCATCATGCGCACGCCGCGCGCTTTTGTCCATAGCGCGCGTGCGCACCGGCTGCCGCCGTTATAATGCCGACATGCTGCCAGCGCGCAATGAAATCGATCGTACCATCACGGTCACGCCCATGCCCGCGGCTATCGGCGCGCGCGTTGATTGCGGCGATGTCAGAACGTTGAGCGTCGATTCGTTCCAGGAAGTACAGCGCGCATTTCTCGACCATCTTGTGCTCCTCATACGCGGGCAGACGCTGAGCGACCCGGACCTGCTCGCTTTCGGCCGCCGCTTCGGCGAGTTGAGCGCCGCGGCACCCGTGCATGTCGGGCAGAAGCCGCGCGACCTGCCTGAGCTCGCGGTGATTTCGAACGTCGTCGAGAACGGCGTGGCCATCGGCGGTCTCGGCGACGGCGAGGCGGTCTGGCATTCCGACAGCTGTTTCAATGAAATCCCGCCGAGTGCCAGCATCCTGCACTCGCTCGAACTGCCGCCGTCAGGCGGCGACACGGGATTCACCAACATGTACCTGGCGCTCGAAACGCTGCCGGCGGGTCTGCGCGCGGCGGTCAAGGGCAAAACCATCAAGCACGACTTGCGTTACACATCGGCCGGCCAACTGCGGCCCGGCTATTCCGGCCGGGAAGATATCCGCGACACGCCCGGCCCCAGTCACGCGATCGTGCGCGAGCACCCGGAGACCGGCTGTAACGCGCTTTATCTCGGCCGCCGGCCGCACGCATATATCAATGGCCTGTCGCTGACGGAGTCGAACAATCTGCTGGATGCCCTGTGGGCGCATGCGGCACGGCCGCAGGCGTCGTGGCACCATCAATGGCAGGTCGGCGACATTCTGATCTGGGACAACCGCTGCGCCATGCACCGCCGCGATGCCTTCGATCCGCAGGCGCGGCGCGTCATGCATCGCACGCAATGCAAGGGCACGCCCGTTGTCGAAGGCGCGGATGCGGCCGCGCGCCATCCGCGCGGCCATCTCCTTACCCGCAATTAGTCGGCCTTGATGCCCGCAGTGGCGGCGACTTTCGTCATGCGCGCGATTTCGCTTCTAATGTGGTTCGCAAACTGCTCGGGCGTGCCCGATATCACTTCAAGCCCCTGCGCGGCCAGCGCCGACTTCACATCCGCGCGCGCCAGCACTTTCACGGTTTCGGCGTTGACGCGCGTAATGATCGCGGCGGGTGTGCCGGCCGGCGCCAGCAGACCGAACCACGACAGCACCTGAAAATCGTTGAGCCCGGCTTCGGCCATCGTCGGCACGTCGGGCAGCGGCGTGGCGCGCTTTGCGGCGGTCACCGCGAGCGGACGCATGCGCCCGCTCTTGATATACGGCTGCGTGTCGGCGACGTTGGAAAACATCATCGACACCTCACCGCCGACCAGCGCGCCCAGTGCCGGCGTCGAGCCTTTGTACGGGACGTGCACGATGTCGATGCCGGCGAGCGACTTCAGCAGTTCGCCGCAGAAATGATGCGTGCTGCCGTTGCCGGCCGACGCATAGTTGATCTGCCCGGGCCGCGCCTTGGCGAATGCAATGAGCTCTTTCAACGTAGTGACCGGCAGCGACGGATGCACGTTCAGAACGTACGGCGTGGCCGCCACGAAAATAATCGGCGTGAAATCCTTGATCGCGTCGTACGGCAGCTTGCTGTAAAGCGCGGGGTTCGAGCCGTGCGTGGAGTTGTTGCCCATGAAAAGCGTATAGCCGTCAGCGGGCGAACGCGCAGCGATCTCCGTACCGAGCACGCCGCCGGCGCCCGGCCGCGCGTCAATCACCATCGACTGCCCGAGGGCTTCCCCGAGCCGGTTGCCGACGATGCGGCTGATGACATCCGTCGCGCTGCCTGGCGCCTGCGCGATGACGATGCGGACCGCCTTGGACGGATAATTCTGGGCGAGCGCCGGCGCAGTGACTGCCACAACAAGCACTGCGATGCGGGAAACGGCTGCCAATTTCATGATCTGCCTTGTTGGACTGAATGCCGGCGCGCATTGTATCCGAACGCGGCTGCGGCAGACCGTCATGACCTGCGTTATGCTTGGGGCGGAATGAAAGACTTCATTGAAATTCAGGCACGCTGCGCCGCCGCGGTCCCGCTGTCGGGAGGCCAATCGATCAGCATCGTTAATACGCATGGCGGCCAGGTGGTGGACATGTGGGCATTCCGCGCCGACGATCCCGCGGAACACATGTCGATGCCGCACTCGATGGTTTCGATCGACCGCATCAAGCCCGCAGTCGGCAGCGTGCTGGTTTCGAATTTGCGCAGGCCGCTTTTAACGTTGACAGCGGATTCATCGCCGGGCGTGCACTGCATGCTGTTCGCGGCATGCGATGCCGCGCGGTATCGATTGCTGGGCTGCACGGAGCCGCATGCCAACTGTGCGGACAACCTGCGCAGCGCGGTCGGACCGCGCAAAGTGCCGCTGCCCTACATTCCGACCCCGCTCAACTTATTCATGAATACCAAATTCGACGCGCACGGCGCCATGCGGATCGACCCGCCGCAAGCGAACGCGGGCGACAGCGTGACTTTCCGCGCGGAACATGACTGCCTGATCGCGCTCTCCGCCTGCCCGCAGGATTTAGTGCCGGTGAACGGGCATGGCTGCACGCCGAAACCGGTTTCTTACTTCGTGCACGATTTCTGAGAATCAGTATTCGCGCTCGAGATCGACGACATTGCGCAGAGGCTCGCCGGCGATATAGCGCCTGATATTGTCGAAGAAGATGTCGAGCGTGCGCGGGATGTATTGCTCGATGTCGTCCGACAGCACGTGCGGGGTGATGATAAGGTTAGGCGCATCCCATAGCGTCGCATCCGCCGGCAGCGGCTCCGGATAACTTACGTCTATCATCGCGCCGCCGAGATGACCGTTGCGCAAGGCCTCTTCCAGCGCCTGCGGATCGACGAGGCCGCCGCGCGACATGTTGATGAATCCCGACCCCGCCTTCATCAATGTGAATTCGCTTCGGCCCATCAGGAAGCGCGTGTGCGAAGTCAGCGCCGTATTGAGCAGCACGATGTCCGCGCGCGGCAGAAGTTTATGCAATGCATCGGGCCCGAACATTTCATCGACCGCGGGATGCCGTTTCGGCGTGCGGCGTATGCCAATCACGTGCATGCCGACTTTCTTCGCCTGCTCGGCAGCACCGCCGCCAATATGGCCGACGCCGACGATCAGCAGCGTCTTGCCTTCCACCGTGGTCGTGAATAGGCGGTTCCACTCGTGGCGGCGCTGCCCGGTGACGAGTGTCGGGATGCGGCTGTTGATCATCAGTATCGCCATCAACGCCGATTGCGCCGCCTTCGGCACGTGCGCGCCCCAGTTGGTCGTCAGCATGAGATCCTTCGGCACCCAGTCGAGCGGCAGCATGTAATCTACGCCGGCGCCGAGTACCTGAATCCATTTGAGCCTGGGCGCACGCTCGCGCAGCCGGTCGCGCGGAAACTTGTAGCTGATGAGCGCGTCCGCGTGCTGCATGGACTCGTCGTAATTCTCGGCATCGAACCCCATGGTCGTCTTGACGACACGCGCCACGTCCTTATGGCGCTTCAACGCTGCCTCGTATTGCTCCGCGTAAACCGTGAAAACCGGTTTCATGACGCGCGCATTCTCGACATGCACGATAAACGGATTGGCTTTGGAATAGGCGCGGCCTTCACTGCGTGTTTTTCTCGGCATTGCGGATTGCCTCAGGAGACAGCGCGCACTGACTGGCGCGAGGATTCTTGCGGGCCGACGACGCGATCGAGCACGTAGTTGGCGATGCGGTGGACGACGAATTCCTCTACCGAGTAGCGCCCGGGCACATAGGCGCCCGAGCGCATGCCCTTTTGCACGACCGGGTTGATGCGCAGGTCTTCGCGGATGATCTCGGAATACTTGTGGTAATAAGCGTCACCGACCGTATCGGCGAAATCGGGACGCACCACGGTCGTCTTCGGAAATGTCCAGTTTTCGATCAGCCGCAGCTTAGCCGGTCCTTCGGGCAGGTACTGGCGGTACTTCATGGACGACGACGTAATGATGATTTGCAGGCTGGGCTTGAGCCAGATGTGATAAAGCCCGCCCGCTTCTTTATCGCTGAGCCCGGTCAGCGCGGGCAGGCCCGAATAGGCGACGATGCTGCGCTGGCTGTACATGGCCTCCCACGCGCCGTCGGTCTCTTCGAACTGCCAGTTCTGCGGTTTGGCCGGGTCGATGTGCTTGCGGTGGATGGTCGGCACGTGATAATTCTCGAACGCGTTCTCGAGCCATACTTTCCAGTTGCAATCGACCTCGTAGATATCGCGGTGCGTGAACTGCATTTCCTCGAGCTTGTAGTTCTTGAGAAACGCCGGCAGGCTGCCGAGCGCCTGCATGAGCGGCCGCGGTTTCGGATTGAACGTGACGAAAATGAACCCCGCCCAGAAATCCGTCGTCAAGGCAGTGAGCCGGTGATCGGCCAGGTTGAAATCCTTGCTGCCATCCATCGGCGGCGGCAAACCCGGCGTCGCAATCAGTTGGCCATCGAGCGCGTACGTCCAGTTGTGATACGGGCACATGAACTGCTTGCAGCGGCCTTCACCTTCGGTAATCACGGCCCCGCGATGCCGGCACACCGCGGACATGACGTTGACCTTGCCGTTCTTGTCGCGCGCGATGATTAGTGGCTGCTCCAGTAGCGGAATCGAGTAGAAGTCCCCCGGGTTCGGCACCTGGTCGACTCTGCCCACACACAGCCATTCGCTGTCAGGTCCGCGGAACAGGGCTTCCATCTCGCGCGCATGCCATTCCGGGGAGGCATAACACCAGCCGGGCAGCGGCGACGCCTGCTCGAGCGGTCGCCGGTTCGCGGCATAGTTCTCCGGATCAAACAGGTTCGTCGTCATAGTTTTAGATTCTGGCGTAATACTTTGAGAATTATTCCACGCGCGCGCCCGAATCGCGGATCGCTTTCGACCACTTGGCGTCTTCGCGCTTTACGTACGCGGCGAACCGTTCAGCACTGCCGCCCAGCACGTTGACGCCGATTTTCGCGAGGCTCGCGCGCACGTCCGGCGTGGCGAGCAGCCGGTCGATCTCGGCCGAAAGTTTGGCCACGACCGGTTTGGGCGTGGCTTTCGGCGCAAATATCCCGTACCAGCCGGAAATTTCGAACCCGGGCAAGCCCGATTCAGCGACGGTCGGCACGTCGGGCAGCAGCGGATCGCGCTTGGCGGACGCAATTCCCAACGCTTTTACTTTGCCGCCGTTCAGCTGCGCCAAAGCCGGCGGCAGATCGAGCGACAGGAACTGCACCTGCCCGCTCATCAAGCCAATCAGCGCCGGCCCGCTGCCGGTATACGGCACATGCACCATGTCGATTCCCGTCATGCTTTTGAATATCTCGCCGGCGAGATGATGCGGCGACCCGGTGCCGACCGAGGCAAAAGTAACGGGCTTGCTCTGCGCCCTGGCGTAGGCGATAAAGTCTTTGACGTTGCTCACGGGAACCGCTGCGTTCACCAGCAGTATGTGCGGCACGAAACCGACCAGACTGACAGGCACGAAATCGCGCTGCGGATTGTATGCAAGCCTGGAATTCAACGCGGGGTTGATCGAAATCGTGCTCGTCGACCCCACAAGCAGCGTGTAGCCGTCCGCCGGCGATTTCGCCACCAGTTCGGAACCGATCGCACCCGCAGCGCCACCGCGGTTGTCAATGACGACGTTGTAGCCCCAGCTTTCGCCCAGCTTCTGGCCGATGATGCGCCCGATCGCATCGACCGCGCCGCCCGGCGGAAAAGGCACGATCAGGCGTATCGGCTTGGTTGGATAAGGTTGCGCCACTGCCAGCATCGCCGCTGTCATCAGCGAAATCAAAGCACCGGCAATCGATAACGTTTTTTTCATTTTTAATCCGGATTAAATAAGTGGGCGCGCAGGCTATCAGAACCTTCCGCAATCCATGACGACGTTCTGCCCGGTCATGCTGTCGCTGCGGCAGAACGTCACCAGTTGCGCGGCGACGTCGTCCTTGCTCACCACGTGGCGCAGCAGCGTCATGTCCGCGACGGTCGCCTGATATTCGGTCGGGCGATTGGCCGTCGCGCGCGTGCCTTCCATGAAACCGGGAGAAATACAATTCACCGTGACCGCCGGCGCCAGCGCGACTGCCATGCATTTTGTGAGGTGTATCATGCCCGCTTTGGATACCGCGTAAGCGATGCTGCTGCCGCGCGGCGCCACGCCCGCGCCCGAAGAGATGTTGACGATGCGGCCCTGCCCCTGCGCTTTCATCAAAGGCGCCACGGCCTTGATGCAATTGAAGGTGCCCGTCAGATTGATGTTCATGATCTTGCCCCACAGCTCGTGCGTCATGCCGTCGAGGTCCCCATACGGGATCGTTTTATTGAATGCGGCATCGTTGACGAGGATATCGACGCGGCCGAACTTGCGCTGCGCCTCGTCGACCATGCGCGCTACCGCCGCCGGATTCGTAATGTCGGCGCGCACTGCGATCGCGCGTACGCCGAGCTTGGCGAGGTCCGCGGCGAAACTTTCTGCCTTGGCCGCCGACTCGGCATAGTTCACGACGACATCGA
The DNA here is from genome assembly GCA_025363575.1 of Betaproteobacteria bacterium. Next base: position 16,983 of record JANYDM010000016.1, read on the forward strand.
CGCCCTGCTCCGCCAGCGCGTGACAGAGACGCTGCCCGAGCCCGCCGCTGCCACCCGTCACAATAGCTGCGCAACCTTTGAGTTCCACTGCCGCCCCCGCTATCCGGATGCTGAAGAAGCGAGATGATAAGCGGTTTTACCCGCGCGCGGATGCGGGCTCAGCGCGGCTTGCCGAACGATTGCGCCCAGTAGATCCCCATGTCGCTGCGGCGGTCGACGGCAAATGCCGCGCCCATCTCGGTAAAGTCCGGATTCATCAGGTTGGCGCAATGGCCCGGGCTCTTGATCCAGCCCGCCACCGCGTCGCCGGCCTGCATCTGCGTGCCGGCCGCGATGTTTTCGCCGGTCGCGCGATAGCGGTAGCCGGCACGCTCGACGCGTTGCGCCGGATTCGAGCCGTCGCGACCTTGATGGCTGAAGTAGTTGTTGCGTGCCATGTCTTCCGCATGCCGCTCCGACGCCTGCGCGAGCAGGTCATTCCAGCGCAGCGGGCGCGCCGCGCCGAACCGGCGATCGCCGCAATTGCGCGGCGTCGCGCGCGCCTGGTTAATGAGATCGAGCACGCGCTGGCCGGCCGCCTGCTCCGATAGGCTGACGGCCGGCGCGAACGGTGACGCCAGCACGATCCATAACTCGCGCGCGTCGGCGTAGGCGCCGACTTCCGTCACCGCGGCTTCCTGCAACTGGCGGCAGGCGCTGGCGCTGGCCAATGCCTCAGGGATTCGCGTGCCGACGTCATCGCCCCTTACGCTGACGAAACTCGAATGTAAGGGCCGATAACCGGCCGCCTCGAGGCTGTGTTGCAGCGCGTCCCCGCGCGCCATGTTGCGGGCCGCGCGCTCGAGCGCGGCATTCGGCTGCAACACTGGCAGATTCGCCGGCATCTCGCAGCGGCCATCGCCTGCGCGCACGCGATTGATCGCAGCGTAAAGATCGGCCGCGTCTGCGCAGCCATTGGCGCACAACACGAGCAGACAGAGAAAAATTCCGCGAGACATGGTCACGCGGGAAAAAGACCCTGCCTCAATGCGGCCGCCGGGCCGGCGCGCCGGCGTAGCTGGCGAGCCGCAGCAGCATCCAGAGCAGCAACAATGGCAGCACCAGCGTCTGCAACACGAAAACGACGATCAGCTTGATGATGTGCTCTATCGTGCGTCCGGCAACGTTCTTCAGATCGTCGAAGCGCTTTTTGAAATCGGTATTCTGCGACCACCACCGCTTGACCTTGTCGCTCATGGTCTCGTCCGCCGCGGGTCCGGATGCCGCTGCCGACAGGTTCGCGATTTCGGTCGCCGAAAATTCGATGCGGGCCTGGCCCGCGGCATAATCATCCGCGAGAAACAAGCGGAACCCGGCCTCGCTGCCCAGCGCGATCAGCGGCATGGCAAATCTCACCACGAGTAGCGCGAGCAGAAAGCGCGTGAGCCACTCGCGCGCCGGCCGTCGCCGCCATGCGAGCCACACCCAAAAGCACGCCACGATAGTCAGCGCCAGCGATACCGCCCAGAACGCGCCGAACCTGATCAGCGCGAGCTGCACGCCGAACGAAACGCTGGCCGCCAGCATCAGCAGGGAGAACTGCTCGACCAGGTCGTTGACGGGATCGAGCGCCTGGCCCGGCGTGAACGTCACGCCCACGCCGCCCGGCTGCACCGCGACCTGCGTGCCCTGCACCACGGAAATTACCGCATTGAGCGTGCGCGCCGTGGCGAAACTGACGAGCGCGCGCTGGAGACCGCTTTCGGCGTAGCGCGATGCGGTGATGTCGAGCGGCGCGAACCAGGCACTGCCGAGCACGGCAGCCAGGCCCAGCAGCAACAGCGTTCGGCGGGTGGAAGGCACCCGGAAATTATACGCGCCGCGCAGACCGCCCGGCGTCCACCCACCACGCCGCTTTCCGCGCGTCTATCAGTGACATCGCTCAAGGTTTGCGACGTTCCGGGATGCGCCGGTGCGTGTGCTATCGTACATATCCGGCTGGCGATTTACGCTATTAAGCCGGTTGACGCCGGCAGTTCGGGCGTGTTGCAACCATTCGCCGGAAATTTCAATCAAGGAGACGACCATGCATCGTTTGATTTCAGCTCTGCTATTGGCGGCAGTTAGCGTGACCCTGTCGGCGTGCGCCGGCGTCAGCAAGCAATACGTTATTTCGGATACCAGCGGCCGCCTGACCATCGCGACGAGCAAGCCCGTAGCGCTGGCCGGCACCGATCTATACGTCTACTGGGATCGTGTCGGCAATGTGCAAACGATACGCCAGGGAGAATTGGCCCAGGTCATCGAGCGCTAAGTCATTTGCCGTTAGCACAACCCGCCGGCGCCGGGCAGTTCTATTCCACCGGTTTCACCGCCGCGCAGAGCCGGTTCCGCGCGGGCGTCGCGCAGCGTCATGGCAAGCTGGACTGCCTGCCGCTGGCGGCGACGGGCCCCGACGGCGAAACCCTTGCCATCGATATAGGCTGGTTCGGCGCACCGCGCCCGCGCCGCGTCGTTGTCCACTCCTCCGGCATCCATGGCGTCGAGGGCTATGCGGGCTCAGCCATTCAGTTGCAATGGCTGGCCGAAGGAATTCCGGCCATGCCGGCCGACGCAGCTCTCGCGCTGGTGCACGTATTGAACCCGTACGGTTTCGCGTGGCTGCGCCGCGCCAACGAAAATAACGTCGACCTGAACCGGAATTTCCGCGCAGCCGACGCCACGGATCCCGTGATTGCCTATGCCGAACTCGATGCATTGGTGAATCCGCGCGCGGCGCCACACCGCGGCGGGTTCTATGCGCGCAGTGCGTGGCTCGCACTGCGTCGTGGCCTCCCGTATCTGCGCCAGGCAGTGACCGCCGGACAACGAGCGAATCCGCGCGGCCTTTTCTACGCCGGGACCACGCTGGAGCCCGGTTACGCGCTGTTCCGCGATTATCTGCAGCAAAAACTGGCGTCCGCGCAGTGCATAGTCGCGATCGACGTGCACACCGGACTCGGTTCGTACGGAGAAGACACATTGCTGGTCGACGCCGCACATGAACGTGGGCGCGTGCATCAGGCCATGTACGCGTCTTTCGGCGATCGCGTGCGCCTGCAGGACAACGCGGGCTTTGCCTATCGCGTGCACGGCGCGCAACACGACATGTACTACGATCTGTTTCCGCAAGCCGCCGTGCATTTTGCCGGTCAGGAGTTCGGCACTCTCCACGCGCTTCGCGTACTGGCCGCCTTGCGCGCGGAAAACTACTGGCATCATCGGGGCGCCGGCCCGGATCATCCCTCCAAACAAGCACTGCTCGCGGCATTCTGCCCCGCCGACACGGCATGGCGCGCGCGCGTGTTGGCGCGCGGACGCGAAGTGGCGGCACAGGCGTGTACACTCGCGTTCTCTGCAGGTAGCGGCCGGGCACAGGCCGCGATCTGATCCGCGCCGCCGCGGGCACCGCATCGATAAGGATAAATAATTGGCAACCGATCCCGTCTGCGGCATGCTGGTTGATCCACTGACCGCGAAAAACCACAGCGAATTCGCGGGCACCCGCTATTTTTTCTGCGGCGCGGGATGCAAAAGAAAATTCGATGCCGATCCCGCAGCAATCCTGAGCAGGCCGGTAGCCGCCCGTGCGGCGCCGGCGCCCGCGGCGCCGCCGAAACATATTGCTGCCGCCAAAGCCGCCGCTTATACCTGCCCCATGCACCCGGAAATTGTCAGCACAACGCCGGGCGACTGCCCCGAGTGCGGGATGGCTCTGGTGCCCGTCGGGAGCGCCGCAGGCAGCGACAACGAGCTGCGCGATCTCGCCCGGCGCATGTGGACCGGCGCTGCGATGTCAGCGCCGCTCATCGTGCTTGCCATGGCGCCGATGCTCGGCGCGCACGACCTTTTTGGCTTGCAGCCGCGTACGCGCGCCTGGTTCGAGCTCGCGCTCGGCACGCCCGTCGTCTGGTGGGTCGGCTGGCCTATCCTGCGCAAGTTCTGGTTCTCGCTTGCACACCGCGCGCTCAATATGTACACGCTGATCGGGCTTGGCGTGTTGCTCGCGTATGCATTCAGCGTGGCCGCGGTGCTGCTGCCGGGCCTGTTCCCTCTGGCATTCCACGAGCATGACGGCGCTGTCGGCACGTATTTCGAAGCTGCGGCAGTGATCGTGACGCTCGTCATGCTTGGCGATTTCCTGCAGTTGCGGGCCATGGGCCGTACCGGCGAGGCGATAGCGAAATTGCTGCAGCTCTCGCCCAACCGCGCATGGCGCCTGCGCGCTGACGGCAGCGAAGATCAGGTGGCGCTCGACACGATCGCAGTCGGCGACCGTCTACGCGTCAAGCCCGGTGAGAAAGTGCCGGTCGATGGCACGGTGCTGGAGGGCGTGAGCCGGGTCGACGAATCGATGATTACCGGCGAACCCGTGCCGGTCATGAAAGCCGCCGGCGCAAAAGTCACGGGCGCTACGGTCAATGGCAACGGCTCTCTCGTGCTGCGCGCGGAGCGGGTCGGCGCGGACACGCTGCTGGCGCGCATCGTGCACATGGTCGGGGAAGCGCAACGCACGCGCGCCCCGATCCAGCGCCTGGCCGACACCATCGCCGCCCACTTCGTCGAGGCCGTCGTCGCTATCGCTGTGATTACGGCGCTCAGTTGGTGGATCGCCGGGCCGGAGCCCCGTTTCGCCTATGCGTTTCTCAATGCCATCGCCGTCCTGATCGTCGCCTGCCCGTGTGCACTAGGGCTCGCAACGCCCATCTCGATGACGGTCGCCATGGGACTGGGCGCGCGCGCCGGCATACTCTTTCGCAACGCCGAATCTCTCGAGCGTATGCGCGACATCGATACGGTGGTAGTGGACAAGACCGGCACGCTGACGCTGGGTCATCCTGCATTGACCGATTTTGCGTGCGCAGGCATTGCGGAGAACGAAGCACTCGCATTGGTGGCGGGCGTCGAGCAGTTGTCAGAGCATCCGATCGCGATCGCGATCGTCGAAGGCGCAAGAGCTCGCGGCATAGCGCCGAAAACCGCCGCCGCATTCGATGCGGTCAACGGGCTTGGCGTGCAAGCCGAGGTCGACAGCAAGCACGTACTCGTCGGCAGCGCGAAATTCCTGGCCGGCCACGGCGTCGACACCAGCCAGTGGGAAGCGCGCGCGCAAGCGTGGCGCGCGGACGCCAAGTCAGTGGTTTTCTTCGCCGTAAACGACATCGCGGCAGGAATCGCCGCCGTGGCCGACCCGATCAAGGACAGCGCGCGCGATGCCATCGCGGCGCTCAAGCAATCGGGCGTGCGCGTGGTAATGCTCACCGGCGACTCACTCGCGACTGCGGATGCAGTTGCGCAGCAGCTTGGCATCACCGAGACCATCGCCGGCGTAATGCCCGCAGACAAGGCCGGGCACGTCAAAGGCCTGCAATCCGAAGGACGCAAGGTAGCGATGGCTGGTGACGGTATCAACGACGCGCCGGCGCTCGCGCAGGCGGACGTCGGCATCGCTATGGGCACGGGCACCGACGTTGCGATGGAGAGCGCCGGCATTACGCTCGTCAAGGGCGACTTGCGCGGCATCGCGCGCGCCGCGGCGCTGTCGCGCGCGACAATGCGCAATATCCGGCAAAATCTCGCGTTCGCGTTCGGCTACAACGCGCTGGGCATTCCGCTCGCGGCCGGCGTGCTGTATCCGGCCTTCGGCTGGCTGCTTTCGCCGGTGTTTGCCGGGGCCGCCATGGCGCTGAGCTCGGTCTCGGTCGTCACCAATGCGCTGCGCCTTAACAAAGTCCGGTGGTAAGCCGGGCATTCCCCGCATGCACACACCACTGCTGTGAGCACCTGTAAGACAATGTAACCGCTTGTAAGTGCGTTTGGCACGCGTGCCCGGTGCCCGTAGTGTCAATACATGACGACGAAATGCGGCGCAAAACAAAGTGGGGCGGGACGCACGGTCGCGCGAACCGCGGTGGCTGGCGTGCTGCTGTCGGCGGCGTTGTGCGCCGGTTGCGCAGTGGTGGCGGTTACCGATGCCGCCGTTGCAGTGGGCGCAACCGTGGTCAAAGCCGGCGCCGCGGTCGTGGGCGGCGCAGTGGACATCGCGCGAGCCGGGGTGCGCGCCGTGACCGACAGCAGCGAAAAAAAATGAAAACCTCACGTCCCGCACAAAACAATTTCACTGGCATATGTGCGCAGCAGACAAATCGCAGCCCGGTTGCTGAACGCATGCTAAAGGTGCGTCAGCGTACAGACCGTGCGCGCAACGGCAGGCAGACTTGTGCTTGATTCAGGCGCGAACCTTCGGCAATTCATGCAATCCAACCGATATGCGCAAGCTTGCAGTTGCATTCGCCGCGGCGCCTTACCGGCAATCGACCGGCTTGATTCCAGCGGCACAGCGGAATACCGTGCAAGCTGGGTGTTTTTTATATTGAGGAGAGAAGAATGAAAACCATGCGTTCGTTAAGCGTCAC